>NZ_CDWWEW010000411.1:2608-4679 GCF_977966315.1 Frankia sp. CeRuru1 | reverse complement strand
GCGCTGTCCCAGTCCTCGGGGTCCAGGACGGCGGCGAGGACCGACCCGGCGCGGTGCAGCAGCCAGCCGCCCGCGACGGTGGCCAGTACCGCGCCGTGGCCGTCGGGGGTCATCCATCCAGGCACCTGGCCGGGCAGGATCACCGCGGCCAGAGCCACCCAGACCGCGGCCAGCGCCGTGTACCGCCCGGCCCACTCCACAACCGTCGCGGCCGTAGCCCGCCAGCCACCGGCCGCGCTGTCCTGTGACGGTCGGCGCGCAGGCAGGCAGAGACGGCTGTCGCCTGGGCAGTGCCAGCTGTCCGACGCGCACGACACACCCCGCCACCGCCAACCGGTGATCCCGGAGTTACCCAGCCAGCGGGTGGCCTCCGTCAGCAGATCCTGCGCGTCGACCTGGTTCTGCGGGCCGGTCACCGCCAGCCGCGCGGCGCCCTGCCCGTCGGCGGGAACGGTGGCGCTGACCGCGACCACACCGTCCGAGCAGCGCAGCCGGGTCCACAGACCATGCTCGGGACGGATCTCCTCCACCGGCTTGTCCACGCCCAGGACGTAGCCGGCGAGGAACTCCACCAGCTCCACGACCGGCGCCGTCACCGGTACCTCGATCGTCAACCACCGCGGCGCCACCACCGACGTATCCATCAGGCCACCGCCAGCGTGGAAGCGACAGGAAACGCGGTTTCGATAGCGGCCGCCAGCAGCTGCTCGCCGGCCTGGCGCAGCCGGGACGGGTGGGTCAGACCGATCGCGGCCAGGGCCAGCAGCTCCATCATCACGCCACCGCCGCAATCGCCGGGACGGCGGAGGCCGTGGCGGCCACGGTCATCGCCGCGGCCATCAGCGTCGTAGCGGCCTGGTCCAGACCCGCCGGCCTCGCGACGTGCAGCTCGTCCAGCGCGGCCGATGTCGCGGCCTGCGCGTCCAGGGCCACCTCGAGCGCAACGTGGATCTCGGCTACGTCAGCACCAGCGGCCACGGCCAGCGCGGCGGCGCTCACCGCGTCAGCCTCCACGGACAGCGCCGTCAGAGCCTCGCGCAGGCCCTCATCGCCCGCGGCGATCTCGCGGAGCCGGGCGTCGACGCGGGCGACCCTGGTCAGGTAGGCGGCGTAGGCGCGGGCCAGCGGGTCCCGCTCGTCCTCGGTCAGACCGGCGCGGACGCCGTACGGCTCACGCACACCCTCACGCAGGCACTGCCGGCGGACGGTGCAGGTCGAGCAGATCGCCCGCGTCGCGTCGACCGCGGCCGGGTCGCCCTCGACGGCGGCGTCGAACAGGTCGTACTGGTCGCGGCAGAACGCATCGTCGCGCCACGACCTGGTCAGGGATGAGGATGAGGCAGGATTGCCCATGGGTCTGTACCTCCCGGCGTATCGGGGGCTTGCAGATCAAGGGCGTCAGGGGTGCTCGTAACACCGACTGACGCCCGTCCACTCGTTGTGTACTAGTAGACGGTACGCAGTATGCGCGTACTGGCGCACATGCGCAAGAGGGAGCGTGCTAGTACACTCAGAGGTGTCGACGACGGGCAGCGTTTTACCTGCTAGGAGGCACCATGAACCCTCGCGCACAGAGGATTAACCCGCCCTACGTACAGATCACCGATCACTATCGGCGTCTGATCCTCGACGGCGAGCTGGCAGACGGATCCCGGATCCCGGCGATCTCCGCACTCGCTGACGAGTGGGACGTCGCCGCGGCCACAGCGGCGAAGGCGATCACGCAGCTGCAGGTCGAGCGGCTGGTCCGGACGTCGCCACGTGGCACGTTCGTCCACCGCGAAGGCAGCGCGAGCTCGCCCCGTGACCGCGCACTCCGGGCGCGCCGCATCGGCACGCTGGACGCCGCGGGCGAGGTCAGCGAGGTCACCGCGGCTGCGATCGTCCAGGCCCCCGGCTACGTCGCAGACCTGTTCAACCTGTCGGCCGAGGACCCGCGGATCCTCCGACGGGAGTGGGTCACTGCGGGCGAGACGGACAGCGCCACGCGGATGCTGTCGGTGTCCTGGTACCTGCCGGACCTCGCCGATGACGTGCCGGACCTGCTGTCAACCGACCCGGCTGTTGCCGG
>NZ_CDWWEW010000411.1:0-2233 GCF_977966315.1 Frankia sp. CeRuru1 | reverse complement strand
CCCGGCTGTTGCCGGTCGGCTCGCGACGGCGATCGAGGCGGTACGTGGGCCGCTGCGGCGAGGCCGCGACTTCGTCGAGGGCCGGGCGGCGGACAGCCGCGAGGCAGGGCACCTGCACCTGTCGGTCGGCTCCGCGATCCTCGCGGGCACCTTCCTGCGCTGGTACCAGGACATCGACCAGCTGGCCGAGTACGGCGAGTACGTGCTGCCGCCCGGACGGGTCCTGAGCTGGGAGTACGACATCCCGACCGAGTAGACGATCGCTGCGGCCCCGCGCGCGTCCTACTTCCGAACTCCCGTACTCCGGCAGTACGGGAGTTCACGACCGCTGACGTTATGAGCGGTCAGCGGGTGCTTGCCGCTGTGCTCGTTGGCATCGGGCACGGACTGGGCGACACAGATGGTTGTCCTTGGTGTGTCGCGGCGGCTGAGGGCCTGGTTGTGGTGGATGGCTGACATGCGTTCGCGCCGGCATCGCACCGGCCGAGGAGCACGAGCGCGGCTACAACCAGGATGAGAAGCACGACGCCTCCGCCTCCCACGGCGGCTGCGGGGCGGTCGGGAAGGTGCCGCCAGTGACCTCGGACCGGGCGACCTCGGCGGCGATGATCACGGACCCAAACCCGTCGTCCCACAACATCCTCAACGAACTTCCGCACTTCGGAAGTAGGAACTCCCGGGCTGGCGTCCGCCTTTGTGGAGTCGAGAGATCGGTCCCGCTACGGTGCGGGTGATGTCCGGGACTCCGGTGGTGCCGGACTCCCTCACTCCCGGAGTTCCGGAGTGCGGAACTCCGGGAGTGAGGGAGTCGGGATGGCGCGGATCACGATCGCGAACCACAAGGGGGGAGCGGGCAAGACGACGGCGGCCGTGAACCTGGCCGCGGCGCTCGCCGAGCTGGGGAAGCGGGTCCTGGTCGTCGACCTCGACCCGCAGGCGAACGCGAGCCGGCGCCTGGCCCGTCCGTTCGACCGGGATGATCCGGCGCCGACGACCAGCGAGGTCGTACAGTCCGGCGCGGTCGGCGTAGCCGCGGACGCCATCGCGTCGACCGGCTGGCCCGCCCCGTACGACGGCCTGGTCGACGTCATCCCCGCGAGGTTCGACCTGGACAACAGAGTCAGCGAGGCCGGCACCGTCGGTGCCGTCGGCCGACTCCGACGCGCGTTGCAGGACGTCGACGACGACTACGACGCCACCTTGATCGACTGTCCGCCGACCCTCGGCCACCTCGCGCAGCTGGGACTCGCCGCGTCCGACCACGTCCTGGTCGTCGTCGAACCCGAGTACGACTCCGTGGAGGGTGCGCTGAGGGTCCGCGATTTCGTCGCGGGCTACCGGGCCGACCTCGGCCGGCCCGACCTCACCGTGCTCGGCTACATCGTCAACCGGCTCCGGTCACGCGTCGGCGAGCACGCCTTCCAGCTCGACGGCCTCGCCGACCGGCTGGAGGGGGCGGTGTGGACCCCGCACATCCCTGAGTGGACCGCGAGCAAGGACGGGGCAAGTGCTGCCCTGCCGCTACGGGTCTGCGGATCCTCGCGCGGGCCGGCCATGGCCGGGCTGTGGGTCGAGCTCGCCCAGCGGCTGCTGACGGAGACAGCCCGGTGAGCCCCGTCAACCGGCAGCGTCCCGGCGGTGCCTCCCCGCTGAGGGTCTCGGTAGAGCAGCCGCGTGTGGGGGACGGGCCGTCCGGGCCAACTCCCGAAGTTCCGAAGTCCCGTACTCCGGTACCACCAGACTCCGGGACTTCGGAGGTGACGGAGTCCGTTAGTCCGGAGGTGCGGGCACGTCAGGGGCAGCCCCGCTACCTGACCATGGAGCGGGTAGATGCCCGCCTCCGCCCGGACCAGGTAGTCGAGCTGGCCGACCTCGCCCGGCGCCTCCAGCGCGCCCGCCGCGTTCGAGGCGAGCGGATCACCACCAACACCCTGATCCGCGTGGCCGCGGACCTACTGCTCGCCCACGCCGACGAGATCATCGGCGACACCGAAGTCGCTCTTCGAGCCTCCCTGGGACTCCCGAACTCCAGAACTCCGGAAGTTCGTGAGTAGGGCGTGGTCTGGGGATGGTCCGTGGGCCGCGCTCGCGGTGGCCCGTGGTGCGGGCTGGGCGCCGGCGCATGTCCGGTACGCGGCCGAGCCCACCCCGGAGCGTCCCGAGGGGGCGGTGATCGCGACGGCGACGCCGGACCGGTGGGCGGGTCAGCCGGTGCGCCTGTTGGATCTCAGCC
>NZ_CDWWEW010000410.1:0-4308 GCF_977966315.1 Frankia sp. CeRuru1 | reverse complement strand
GGTCCACCCGGGGGATCACCGGCAGGGTTTCGGTCGGCGAGGGGCCGCGCCGCGCCGCGCCACCCGGCTCGCCGCCGCCCGCCAAGCGGACCGGGAGCGGAGTCGCGCTGCGGGCCAGCGACGCGGCGAGTTCCAGGGCACTCGGTCGTCGGCGCGGGTCGTCGATCATGGCGGTCGCCACCGCCACCGCCACCGCGGCTGCGTCCGGCCCGGTGGCCTCACGCATCGCCCCGAGCAGCAGAGTGGCCAGATCATGGACATCCGCAGACGCGGCCTCGGGTGGAATCGGATCCGGTCTGGCGGCGTCGGCCAGCGCCGCGGCCCCGAGCCCGATCAGAACCGGACGCCCGTTCGGCTCCAACAGGATGTCCTCACGCTCGAGCCGGCCATGCACGACGCCGACGGCGTGCGCGGCGGCCAGGGCCTGTGCGATCGGCAGACCGATCGTGACGACCTCACCGGGGTCCAGGTCCCCACGGGCGGCGAGCAGCCGCGCGAGGCTGACACCGCCGACGACCGGCTCGGTGATCAACGCCAGGCCCTCCGCGGTCGGCAACACCGCCACGACCGGCACCAGATGGGGATGCTCCAGGTCCACGAGGGCCCGGGCCGCAATAACCGCCGCGGAACGCAGCACTGGGTCCGGCGCCAGCCGCACCCGCCGCACCACGCACTCGATCCCGGACTGGTCGAACTGACCCGACCAGAGCTCTCCAGAGCCGGCGTCCCGCAGGCGGGAACGCATGCTCACCCCCGGGACCTCGGGTACGCCGCCGACGCGCCGGGGCGGTCTGTCCGCGGAATCGTCGGTGAAGGTCACAAGAAGCGACGCTAGGCTCAAACTCGTCCGGTCTGCATACCTCTTCGTCCGGTTGTGGATAACTTTTTACGATCCGCCGCGGGGTATGCGATCGATGACCGTCACGCGCGACAGCCTTCAGAGAGCGACGAACCTGTGCAGATCCTCGCCACCAGCGGTGGCTTCCTTCCGGACGGCCGCTACGGAGCCAAGGTCGGTCCCATCCTCCATCACGCCATCAGTCTGTCCGCAGCGGGCGCACGGCCCCGGGTCTGCCTGCTGCAGACCGCCCTGGGCGACGACCAGGCCGCCTACGCCCGCGGGTACGCGGCGTTCAACCGCGACCGACCAGACGTGCTGGTCTCCCACCTCACGCTGTTCCCGATGCCGAACATCGCCGACATCCGCGCCCATCTGCTGGCGCAGGACGTCGTCTGGGTCGGCGGGGGCAGCGTCGCCAATCTGCTCGCGGTCTGGGCCGTGCACGGGCTCGGTGAGATCTTCCGCGAGGCGTGGGAGGCGGGGGTCGTGCTCGGCGGAGTCTCCGCCGGTTCACTGTGCTGGCATATGGGCGGCACCACCGACTCCTTCGGCCCGGATCTCCGCCCGGTGGCGAACGGCCTCGGCCTGCTGCCCTTCAGCAACACCCCGCATTACGACTCGGAGGCCGGCCGGCGGCCGCTGTTCCAGCGGCTGGTCGCCGAGGGCACGCTGCCGGCCGGATGGGCGACCGACGACGGAGTGGGCCTGCACTTCCACCGCACCGATCTCGTCGAGGCGGTGGCCGACCGGCCCGGGGCGCACGCCTGGCGGGTCGAACGCGGTCCGGACGGCACCGCCGTGGAGACCGCGGTGGTGCCCCGTCTGCTACCCGCGGTGCCCCGCGACTGAGCCGGCAGGCTTATGATTGTGGATGTTCTCAGGCTTTCCGCGGTCCCCTACCGCGAAGCATGGGACATACAGCGCTTCCTCGCCGAAATTCGCTTGGCCGCGGAGCGGCCCCTTCTTCGAACCGGTCGCTGAGCAGATGGAGCTGGTGGTATGACCGCCGTCGCCCCCGAGGGTCGTCCGCTGCTGCGCATCGAGGCCCGTAATGCGCAGACGCCGATCGAACGCAAGCCATCGTGGATCAGGACTCGGCTGCGCACCGGCCCGCAGTACCAGGACGTCAAGGGGCTGGTCCAATCGGCCGGGCTGCACACGGTGTGCGAGGAAGCCGGCTGTCCCAATATCTACGAATGCTGGGAGGACCGCGAGGCGACCTTCCTGATCGGCGGGGAGGTCTGCACCCGCCGCTGCGACTTCTGCCAGATCGACTCCGGGCGGCCCGCACCGCTCGACCATGACGAGCCGCGCCGGGTGGCGGAGTCCGTCGCCACCATGGGCCTGCGGTACGCGACGGTCACCGGAGTCGCTCGGGACGACCTCGCGGACGGCGGCTCGCGGCTGTACGCGGAGACGGTCCGCCAGATCCACGCTCGCTCGGCCGGTACCGGCGTGGAGGTCCTGATCCCGGACTTCGGCGGCCGGCCCGACCAGTTGGGCGAGGTGTTCGGCGCGGCGCCCGAGGTACTCGCCCACAACCTCGAAACCGTACCCCGGATCTTCAGGCGGATCCGGCCGGCGTTCCGGTACGAACGCTCGCTCGACGTGCTGCGCCAGGCCCGCCAGTCCGGGCTGGTCACGAAGTCGAACCTCATCCTGGGTCTAGGTGAGACGGCGGAGGAGATCCACACGGCCCTGCGGGATCTGCGGTCGGCGGGGTGTGAGCTACTCACCGTGACCCAGTACCTGCGCCCGACGCCGCGGCACCATCCGGTCGAGCGGTGGGTGCGGCCGGAGGAGTTCCTCGGCTGGGAACGTGTCGGCGTGGAGCTCGGCTTCTCCGGGGTGATGTCCGGTCCGCTCGTCCGGTCTTCCTACCGGGCCGGCCGTCTCTACCAGCAAGCGATGACGGCACGTGACCAGGATCGCAGCGAAATGTCCGTTCCCCCGGAAAGTGTGTCGGAGAACTCTCACGGGCAACGGCCGAGTCCGTGGTGACCATTCCTCGAAGCAGCTAGAATTAGCTTAGCGTTACCCCCTTGTTACGTGGGGGTCATCCTCTTCGCCCATCATCGAGGTGTGTGCCCACGACCGTGCCGGGAGGTCGTTCCCATCGTGCTCCGTTCATTGCTCAGCGTTCTCGAAGAAGTGACCCTGCTGCTGCTGCCGCACGGAGGTCAGAAGACCGCGCGTCGTAACGCGTGGCGGGCGGCCACCGATCTGCACGTGACGACCGGCTATCGATGGCTGGACACCACCGTGCCGCTGTCGGTCACGTCGGTCACGCCGATCACGCCCGCGCCGCCCCGAGTCACCACCCCGGGCCGCCGCCCCGCGTCCGCTCGCGGTCGCCGCCCAGCACTGATCCGCGTCACGCCCTGATCACGCCCGGCAGTCAGATCCGCCGGACTTCCCGCCAGCCACTGGCGATCGGCGGGCACGGGACGAGCATGCCTACCGCCAGCCAGGAGGCCGTAGGCTCGCGGTCATGGCACTGAAGAAGAAGCCGACGGACGCCCCGGGGTCGGCGACCCCGGGGGCGGCGGGGAAGGACCAGTCGGCGGGCGCAGCCGACAAGAACGGCGCGGCTGGCAGGCGCGGCACCAATCCTGGCACCGCGGGGAAGATCCCCGGCACGGCCGGCAAGGGTGGCGCGGCCGGTCGGAACGGCCGCAGCGGCGAGGCGGGACCGGGAAAGGGATTCACCACCCGGGTCGCCCAACTCCGGATGATCTACAAGGTCACCCGGCAACGCGATCCGCAGGCGCTCTGGATCACCCTGGCGGGCTTCCTCGCTCCAGTCGCCGTCGGCATCGTGCTCGCAATCTTCGTCGGTCCGCTGTACCTGTGGATTCCGATCGCCCTCCTGCTCGGGGTGGTCGTCGCCCTGAACCTGTTCAGCCGACGGGTGCAGCGGACCGCCTACGCCGAGATGGAAGGCAAACCGGGCGCCGCCGCCGGGGTGATCGAACGGATGCGGGGCGACTGGCGCCTCACCCCCGCCGTCGGCGTCAACCGGCATCAGGATGTGGTGCACCGTGTCGTCTGCCGCGCCGGGGTCGTGATCATCGCGGAGGGTCGCGGGCGTGGCCCGCGGGAACTGCTCGCCGCCGAGAAGCGCCGGATCCGCAAGGCGGTCGGCGATACGCCGGTGACCGACATCATCGTCGGCACCAGTGAGGGGGAGACTCCCCTGCCCAAGCTGCAGAGCACCCTGATGCGGCTGCGGCGCACCCTGCGCCGTGGCGAGGTCGACGCCCTTGACCGTCGCCTGCGGGCGATGGGCGGCGCAGCGCTGCCGATCCCGAAGGGACCGATCCCCCGCAACATCCCGCGCGGCGGCCGCCTCCGCTAGCGCCGCCGCCAGGCGTGGTCCGCCGTGCCACCCACGGTGGACCACCCCCGAAGCCCCGTAGTGGAGGGATCCGCGCTACTTCTCGGGGCCGGGCTTCTCGGGGCCGGGC
>NZ_CDWWEW010000409.1:0-4351 GCF_977966315.1 Frankia sp. CeRuru1 | reverse complement strand
GTGCGGATCCATCATCGGTCGCACACCGCTGGAACAGAGGAAAACTTTCGATGACGGCTTCCCGGCCCCGGCAGCCCAAGACCTTGATCGCCGACCCGTTCCAGCCCGTGATCAACTCCTTCCGGCTCCACCTGAGCGCCGAAGGCAAGTCCCCCAAGACCATCCGCACGTACGTCGAGGCGGCGCAGTGGTTCGCCGCGGCGCACCTGCTCGCGCGCACCTCCCACACCGACTGGGAGGACGTGACCGCGGACGACGTCCGCGCGTGGCTGGTCTACCTTCTTGATCAGTACTCGGACAGCTACCCCAACAACCAGTACCGGGCCCTGCAGCAGTTCTTCAAGTGGCACGCGGACGAAGAAGAGGTCGACAACCCGATGGGCCGGCTCAAGCCGCCCAAGGTCGCAGAGAAGGTCGTCCCGGTGTTCACCGAGGAGGAGCTGAACCTCCTGTCGAAGACCTGCCGGGGCAAGACGTTCGTCGACCGCCGGGACCAGTCGATCATCGAGCTGTTCAAGGCGACCGGGATCCGGCTCTCGGAGATGGCCGGCATCTGCTACGACCCGGAGCACCCCGAGCGCGGTGACATCGACCTGGAGCGCCGCGAACTGCGCGTCACGGGCAAGGGCCGCGAGGAACGGATGGTCAAGTTCGGCTACAACGCCGCACGGGCCATCGACCGGTACCTGAGGCTGCGCGGGAAACACGCCTACGCGCACAGCCCGAAGCTGTGGCTCGGGATCAACAACCGCCAGCCGATGACCGCGAACGGCATCTACCAGATGATCTCCCGTCGCGGCGACGAAGCAGGCGTCGTGGTCCACCCGCACAAGTTCCGGCACCACTTCTCCCACTCGTGGCTCGACAAGGGCGGCAACGAGGGCGACCTGATGGAGCTGAACGGCTGGACGTCCCCGCAGATGCTCCGCCGCTACGGCGCCAGCGCCCGCAACGTCCGCGCTCGCCGCACCTATGATCGGATCATGAACGGCGAGTAGGGCGACCGAGTCCCCTGATGGCGGCGGCCCGGAAGAGTTACGACTCCTCCGGGCCGCCGCCGCATGTCTGATCTCTCGCAGCCATGGCGCCGGAAGTGGCGACAGCGTGGCCGTCCTTGCCGCTGACAGTGGCAAGGACTCGACGCGCCGCGTCGGCCGGGCTGGCTCGGATCTCGCACTCCCACAGCCGCACGACCGTCCATCCTGCCTGGCGAGCACGTTCCGACGCACGGGCATCGCGCTCCCGGTTGCGCTGCAGCTTCGCCGCCCAGAGCGGTGCGTTCGGACCGCTGAACGTCGTCCGGCCATGTATCGGACAGCCATGCCAGAAGTCACCGTCCACCCACACGGCGACCCTCCGGCCAGGGAGAACAAGATCGGGGTTGCAGCCCACGGCGAGGCTACGTCTCAGCCGGAACCTGGCACCAGCGGCGTGCAGGGCGCGGCGCAGCAGCATCTCCGGTTCGGTGTCGCTGTTACGTCGGCCCCGGAGGCCAGCGGCTGCCGACGTCGAGACCCACCTTTCGGGCACGCCGCAATCCTTCCACCAGCCTTCTGGGCTGTCCTGTCGGCCCCATCCGCTACGTTCCTCCTCAGAGGAGGCCGCGATGGAGAGCACCGAGAGTGCAGCCCTGCCCAGGGATGCACTGCCAAGCACGCTGGCTGGGGCCGGGCAGCGTGCCGGCACTGCCGGATCGTTCAGCGCTGTCGATCTTTTCGCGGGCGCTGGCGGTGCGTCGGCCGGCCTAGTGGCCGCGGGGGCCGATCTACGGCTTGCAGCCGAGATCGACCCTGACTATGCCTCGACTCACCAGGCCAACTTGCCGGCCTCTGTGCTAGTCGGAGACTTGCGTAACGTTGACAGCGAAAAGATCGCATATGCGGCCGATGTCGCGCAGGGAGAGCTTTCACTCCTGTTCGCGGGCCCGCCCTGTCAAGGTTTTTCAATCATGGGATCACGGGTCATATGGGATGAGCGCAACAACCTCTTCCTGGAGGTTCTGCGGACCGCGAAAGATCTGCAGCCGAAGTGCGTCGTGATCGAGAATGTTCCAGGGCTGGTGACGCTGGCCGGTGGAGCCTATCTACGCTCGATTCTGCAAGGGTTGTCCGACATCGGATACGCGTCCGGGTGCGCCGAGATGCTGGCAGCCCAATATGGGGCCCCTCAGATGCGCTGGAGATTGGTCATCATCGCCTGGCGTAAAGACCTCGGCATACCTGCTGGTCACGGCTTCCCGGCCCCGACCCACGGCGGGAACATCGGCGACCTTCTCCCGAACTGCACTATCACTGCGGCGCAGTCCTCTCGTTTCCTGACTACCCGGGACGCCATCGCCGATCTACCGAAGGTTGAAGCAGGAGAACAGAACGACCAGTACATCGGGCCGCCAACGACCGCCTATCAGCGAGAAATGCGCGGCGACCTGACTGATGAGCTGTGGAATCACTACGCGGCCAAGTTGTCTGAGTCTAATCTAGCCCGAATCGCACATCTAAAGCCGGGTGAGGACTGGCGTGACCTCCCATTCGAGCTACTTCCGGCAGGAATGCAGCGAGCACTCCGTAAGGACCATACTCGCCGGTATCGTCGAATGTCCTGGGATGGCGTGCCGCGTACGATCGTTACTCGCTTCCGTGATCCAAAAACTGGCGAGTACACCCACCCGGAGCAGAATCGAACGATTACCATCCGAGAGGCGGCAAGAATTCAGGGCTTTCCGGATAGTTTCGTATTCCTCGGCAGTCGGTCAAGCCAGTATGACCAGGTCGGGAACGCAGTGCCGGTGCAGTTGGCTAGGAGTATTGCCGAGGAGGTCGGTCGTTGCCTTGCCGGTAAACCAACACATCGGCTTGACAGCCCTTTCCGACGTCGTCCGGTTTCCTTCCTTGGTCCGCATGGAGACCTGCTTCCTACGCTAACCGACAGCGCCGCATGATGGCCGAGGGCTTTCTTCCGCTAACGTCAGCACCAAGTCGGCGACCCCATTTGGCCGAGTGGCACGGCCACAGGGTATTCCCAATTGTGGCGGCACACGAGGAAGCGATCCGGGACCAGCGGCAGCGCCGTTGCCCGTTTCTATCTGACGTCCTCGGAAGCAACCAGAACTGTGTCAAGTTAGCGAATAGTCAGGGCGTCTGTTCGATTAGTGCCGAAAGTAACGGCCACCGCCAAGACTGGCTAGTGTGCCCCTACAGGGCTTTGGATGACACGCTAGTGGAAACCATGACTAGGCGTTTGTTCTCCGTGGAAGACGGGAGGCCGGTAGCTATCCAACCGGTCCTGACGCTATCCGAAGAAGGCGTCAGAAAACTCCTCGGGGACGGCAGCGGGACCCGGGTTTTCTGTTACTTTCAGGAGAAGCTCGGAGGTGAAATCGGTCTTTCGCGGACCACTGCCTCGCCTGAGCTATCATTTGATATCACGCTGGTTGAACTTTTGCTGTCGGACGACGGCGCCCGGGTCTGTCTCGGACGTTACGGCGTGATTGAGCTGCAGACCACCGACACTCATGGCAGTTACAAGCATGCGGTCTCCGCGCTGCGTGGCGCACTCGATCTTCACCCGTCTGACTTCCCCGCCCAGGTGGCTGCAAATCAGGAGTGGGCGGGCAGAAAAGTCGAAGGTCCCAATATCTCGAATGTTTTCAAGCGGACTTTCTACCAGGTTTCCTTCAAGTTTCAGGTAACGAAAAGGGAAACATCCGTGGGTTGTGTCCTTGCCATCCCACAACCCGTGTGGGACTCCTGGCAGCCATTCCTTGGTAAGCCGGACCTGCACCAACAGGCTGATGGGACCTGGCGCCTCCTCGACGACCAGAATACCGCACCAGCGGACTGGATCTACGTATTTGACATCGCGGAGGAACCGGCAGACAACGGGGCACCCGCACCGATCGAGATCAAACTTGTGATCGGGACGGACGCATCGACACTCAGTCGCGCGGCACTCGACGTTGCCCCTGCCAGAGCTATCGAGAACTCGGTTGGCAACGACGCGGTTCTTGTTTCCCTGGGTAGCAGACTACGCAAGTATCTGCCCAGCCTCCTTGCCGTTCAGCCTTCTTCGGTGACCCCTGTCTCGCCGACGTCTGCTGGCAGCGATTCCTGACGTCCAGGGCTCCGGCACGTTCGCGCTTTGGTGTGATCGTGGCCGTGCGTCCTGGGTGGCGCTGATCGCGTGATCGATCCAGGTGTTCGTTGTTCTGGCCTGCTGGGCGGTGCCCTGGCCGGTTCTGTCAGCTGAGGTCCCGGTCCGCCCGGAGTTGGCTGGTGGGGTCCCGGTATGCCCTGATCGGGCGGGCGCGGGGGTCGGCGGGCGGACACGGCCAGGTCACGCGTCGCTGAGAAGA
>NZ_CDWWEW010000408.1:0-4354 GCF_977966315.1 Frankia sp. CeRuru1 | reverse complement strand
CCCTCTGCCCCACGACACCCGACGCGTCGTCGGGCCCCCCGCTGGCGGACCGGGTCCGCATCCTCGTCGAGGTGTGCGAGGGCCTGGCCCACATGCACGCGAACAGCTGGGTCCACGGCGACCTTAAACCCAGCAACGTGCTCATCATGCCGGATGGTTCGGCCCGGCTGGCGGACTTCGGTTTGGCGGTCGAGATCGACGGTACGCACGGCCGCGCGCCGCGCCTGGCCTCGCCCGACCACACCCCGCCGGAATGGTGGAGCGAGCGCATCACCGAGGCCGGGGTCCCGATCCGCATGACCCGGGATGTGTGGGCCTTCGGCGTGCTCGCCCACCAACTGCTGACCGGCACCCACCCCTTCCCCGGGCAGACCAGCCGGTCCCGCTCCGAGGCCGCCCTCACCTATGCGGCGGGTCGCACACCCCTGCGACTGGCGGAGACGCTGCCCGACGGCTGGCGGGAAGTGATCCGCGACTGTCTGGCTCCGACCCATCAGGCCCGCGCCGCACACCCGATCGGCACCGTCCTTCGCCGCGCCCGCGCCCTCCAGCGCGACGGTGACGCGATCACGACCTCGACACGCGACCTGCGCGTGCCCCGGTCGGGACCGGACAGCCCGGTCGCGCCTCCGGCACAACAAACGAACGCGGTACAGCGAACGGCGGCGCAACGAACGGCGGCGGCGCGGCGCATCCTGATCGCGGTGGGCCTGCTGGCCGTCCTGATGCTCGCCGCGGGGTCGGTCCCCCAGCCGTTCTCGTTCCAGCCGGGTGGCGAGCTGCGGCCCGGCGCGCCGATACCCGCCGCCTACCGTCCGCTGATCACCCGGGCCGCGCACGCCTGCCCGGACGAGGTGGTCACGCCCGCACTGATCGCGGCGATCCTCGCGACGCAGAGCGGCTTCCACCCCCGTGCCTCCCACCCGGCAGCCGCGGGGGGCCAGGGCGAGTACGGCATCGCCGGATGGACACCACGGGTGTTCACGGGGTTCGCGGTCGACGCGGACAACAACGGCCGGGCGTCCTACTGGGACCCCGCCGACGCCATCTTCGCCGTCGCCAATCAGCTCGAATACGCCAACCAGCGCCTCGGTGACATTTCCGGCGACCGGGCGCTGCTGCTCGCCGCCGCGTATCACACCAGTGTCAAGTATGTTCGCGCCAACGGGGCCCGAGGACCGCAGGTGCGAGGTTACGTCGAGCGGGTGCAGCATTATCTCTCGCTTTTTACCGACCGCAGACCGGCTGCGTCGAGTTAGATCGTACGACACGCTTCACCGGCGGTGACCCTGTCACCCGGCAGGGTCACAGGCATCCGGGTCCGGCCTAGGTTTGGCCAGGTCGACATCGGATCGTTTCATTCAGGTGTGACCTCCGGCTGTCGGCACGTTATCTGCCGTTCAAGGTGACGGGAGGAGGTGAATTCCGTGCGTTCGTACGAGCGTCCCACGCTGACACGTGTCGGCCTGTTCAGGCTCAGGACCACCGGCAGCGGTGGTTACCACTGGGAGTGGATCGACGCCTGGGGATGGGGCCCCTGAGCCTCCGATCGACCGCTCCCCGGTGCTGATCGCGGCGGGCGGCCCCCGGCGCCGCCCGCCGACGCAACTACGCCGGTAACCCGTTGCCCCCGTCATCCGTATTCCGGTGAGGAATTCCGGTGAGGAGCCGATCCCCTTGCTACCGACCGGTCCCTGGTTCGTCGCCCTGCCCGACAGCGGACGCGTGACGGCGGTCGCCGACACGCTGCGGACAGCGCTCCCCGGTGTCGTCACGATCGCGCACCCCTCGGGGCGGCCCTGGCTGGTGGGCCGCTGGGCTCCGTGGCGGGTGACGGTCGGTCGGGCCCGCGACACGGTCATCGCCGTCGTGGGCGATCACACGATGGCGCGGGAGCCGTTGAACGCCTTCGCCGAGAACGTGACGAGCGTAGGCGACCTCGACCGCCTGTACCCCCGGATCCGCGGAAGCGTCCACCTGGTCGCATCGGTAGGAGGCACGACCCGGGTGCAGGGCACCGCGTCCGGCCTGCGCCGGGTCTACTCCGGCACGGTCGACGGCGTCGCGATCGCCGGTGACCACGCGACCGTCCTCGCGGGCCTGTCGGGCGCGGCCGTCGAGCCGGCCCGGATCGCGGTGCGGCTACTCTTCCCCGGCGTGCCGTGGCCGCTGGGCTGGGATCCGGTGTTCAGGACCGTCGAGGCCACCCGACCGGGGCACTACCTGCTGCTGGCCCCAAGCGGCGAACGCAGGCAGATCCGCTGGTGGGATCCCCCGCCGCCCGAGCTTGCCGCCAACGAGGGAGCAACGGCGCTGCGGGACGCCCTCACCGAGGCCGTCCAGGCCAGGGTCACCCCGGGGGCGAAGATCGTCTCCCATCTGAGCGGGCTGGACTCCAGCTCGCTGTGCTCGCTCGCGGCCCGGGAGAAGGCCGAGATCGTCGCGCTGACCGCGGCGCAGCCCGACCCGATGGACGACGACGTCGCCTGGGCCGGTCGCACGGTAGCGGCGCTACGCCGGGCCGGCCACCGGATCGAGCACGACGTCATCCCGGCGTCGGAGTGCCCGCTGGTCTACGACGGGATGCTCGCCGCCGGCGACAAGTTCGACGAGTTCGACGAGCCGTTCCTCTACCTGCACAACCACCGTCGCTTCCGGCACATCCTCCGGCGCGGCGAGCGCCATTCCCCGCAGCTGCACCTGATGGGACTCGGCGGCGACGAGCTGTGCGCCCCGGGCCCCCAGCTCTTGGCCGCCATGCTTCGCACATCCCCGTCCGTGGGGTGGCGACATCTGCGGTCCGCGGCCGCCTGGAACCGGTCGTCCCTGGCCACCGTCGTCCCGCAGCTGGCCCGCGGCTATCTGGCCCACGGCCGGACGTACGCCGGGTGGCTGCGATCGGCCGCGGACGCGGTGGGGCGCCCGGGCCCCGAAAAACGGCCGCCGGTCGGCTGGGGAACCCCGCCGGTGCTCCCGGCGTGGGTCACCGACGACGCGATGGACGCGGTCCGGGAGGAAATGCGCCACGCCGCCGGGACGGATCCCCGGCTGGCCGCGGACCGCGGAACGCATCACAACCTTACGGTCATCCATGCGGGTGCTCAGGTGGCGCGGGGATTCCAGCGGATCGCCGCCCAGGAGGGCGTCCTGATCTCGGCGCCGTTCCTGGACGACCAGGTCGTCGACGCGGCCCTGGCGGTTCAGGCGGCCGGCCGGTACGAGCCCGCGCGGTACAAGCCGCTCCTGGTCGACGCGATGCGCGGCGTCGTCCCCGACGCCACGCTGCGGCGCGTAACGAAATCCGACACCGCGGCAGCCGCCGTCATCGGCAGCCGGCGGCACCGCGACCAGATAACTGGCCTGCTGGAGGATTCCCGGCTGGCTCAGTTGGGACTGATCGACGTGGACGTTCTGGCCGCGGCCGTCCGCGGCCCCATCGACATCCAGACCCCCCACCGCCGGCTCGAGCCGACGATCGGCTGTGAAGTATGGCTCCGCAACCGTAGTGAGGACTCGAATGTATTCATTGGCAGCTGACATCTCGACGGTCGATACGGACTACGGCGTCGTCCTCCTGGACGAGACGAAGGGCGAATACTGGAATCTCAACCCCTCCGGCGCGGTCGTCCTGCGCTCGGTGCTGCGGCCCGGGACGGTGGACGACGCCGCCGCGGCCCTGGTGCGCGACTTCTCCATTGATGTGGAGGTGGCCGAGCAGGACGCGCGCGGCGTCATCGACGAGCTGGTCAGGACGGGGTTGCTCATTCCGGCCGTCGTCGAGGGCAGCCCGCGGGCCCACGGCGGAGCGGCGCGTTCGGAACAAGCGCCGGGGCAGCCATGAGCATCCCGCAGATAATCGGCGTCGAGCGACATTCGTTCTCCCGGCGGGAACGGTCGAGGGCAGACGCGGCCGTGCTGGTCGCCCGCCTGCTGGCCCGGCAGCCACCGCGGCGCATCCAACGGGCGCTGCGGCTGGTCGGCCGGGGTGCCCGCCCGGCGACCTACGCCGAGGCCAGCCGCGCCCGGACGGTCGTGACCAGGACGAGCTGGGCGTGCACCGGCCCAGAGGGGTGCCTGCCGCGGTCCATCGCCACGACGCTGCTGTGCCGGCTCGGCGGCAGCGTTCCCACCTGGTGCGTCGGCGTGCGGGTGGTGCCGCCGTTCGGCGCGCATGCCTGGGTCGTCGCCGAGGGCCGTGACGTCGACGAGCCCCACCCGGAGGGCTATCACCGCCGCCTGCTGAGCGTGGAGCCCGCCGGCCACAGCCCACGGCGGCGGGTGGGACGGCCGGACGCAGGTCTCGGACAGCAGCCGGCCGACACCGCCGGAGCGCCCCAGTGAGCGGGGCGGTGAG
>NZ_CDWWEW010000407.1:0-4364 GCF_977966315.1 Frankia sp. CeRuru1 | reverse complement strand
GGTTCGGCCTGGGGCCAGTTCGGGTAACGGTCAGTTCGGGCTGGGATCGACTCGGCGCAACTCGCTCGATCCGATGGTGGTGATCTTTTCCAGGAGGCCGATCTCCCGGCGGAGCAGCGCCCGTTCGGCCCGCAGTCGGCTGGCCGCGTCCGGCGCGGCGAGCAGCCCCTGACGTTCGGTGACGTCGGTGACGGCGGCGGCGGCGATCACGTACGAAAGGGCGATCGGGTCGTCGGGGAGGTCCGGCAGCGAGATCTGCACGGTGCCGGTGGCGGCGAGCCGGTCGGCGTAGGTTCGGAGCAGACGCTGGAGCGCCGGAACGGTGCCGCCGGTGTCGTCGGTGTCGCCGACGTCCTCCGGCAGGTAATCGACGTCCCCGACGAGGTAGGGCTCGCTGTGCCGGTCCACCGTGCGGATCCGGAACCGGTCACCGCCCACCGTGATGAGCGAGAACCGCCCGTCGGAGTGCTCCTGGACGCGCCGTAGCACGGCGGTGCAGCCCACGTCGTGGATCGCCGGCAGGGCCGGACCCACCTCCCGGCCTCGCCGGATGGCGATCACTCCGAACCGTCGGACCTGGTCAGCGGGCTGCTCGAGCAGTTCCCGCACCAATATCCGGTACCGTTCCTCGAAGATCTCCAGGGGTAGGACCAGCCCGGGGAGCAGGACCGTCCCGAGCGGGAACAGAGGAAGCCGCTCGCTCAACTGCGGTGCCTTCTTCCTGCCCTGCCCTCTCCGGCCCCGGACGGGACCGGAAGCGGCCGGTGGCGGTCGGGCGAGGACCGCCCGGGGCGGGTCCACGACCAGGAGTCGGACGTTTGTCCCAACCCTGTCCCCCGGTAGCCACGGTGTCCATCCGGGAAGGACTGTGATTCTCACCGGGCGCGGGTTCGGGCGCGGGTTCGGGCGCGGGTTCGGGCGGTGGGCCGGGAGCCCGGACGGTGGGCCGCCGGTGCCTGGGGGCCTTCCATCCGGGTTCGTTCGCGGAAGAATGGCCCGGTGTGGGAAACCGAGCCGGAGCTGCTGGTCGTCTTCCACCAGCCGGACCGGGGCTTCTCGACCGGCACGGGTACCGATCCACTGGCCGAACTGGCCGTCCTCGGCACCGTGACCTCGGCCCTGCGCCCCCGGCTGGCTCTCGTGGCGCTGCCCCCCTCGCGGGCGCCGGAGGTGGCTGCCCTGCCCGGGGTGTGCGGGGTCTTCGTCGATCAGGTTCCCCCGGCGCTGCGGGCGTCCCTCACCGCCGCCGAGAGCCTGTTCGTCGACGGCTGGCTGGCGCGGAGGGGTGCCAAGCACCGCGATCCCGCGGGTGGTGAGCCCTGGGACACGCCGGGGCACCTCCCGCCCGACCGGCCACCCGGGGCGCCGCCGGCCGGATGACCCCGCGCGGCGGCTCAGAACACGCGCCGGGGGACCGACCATCTCGCACCGGGGCCCGACGAACGCCAGACCATGTGGAGCCGGTCGCCGACGCGGGCGAGCACCTCCAGATGCCCGTCGAAGTTGCTCTGGATCATCGAGACGGCATCCACCCGGCCCAGCTCCGGCGCGAACGGCCGCGGTCCGCTCCAGACCGGGGATGGCGCGCCGTTGTTCCGGTAGAAGTGGATGAGTCCGCGGCCCGCGGCGGGGACGACCACCTCGAAGTTGCGGGAGCCGTCGGGGAAGGCGCTCTGGATGAGCACCGGATTGCCCGTCACGCCCTCGGCGAAGACGGGGCCGGTGCGCCAGACCGCCCTGTTGTCGCGGGTGAGGTGCACGAGCCGGTTGCCGACCCGGGCGACCGCTTCCAACATCCCGTTGCCGCCGCCCAGCGTGCCGTGGATGAGGCTGACGGCGTCGACGCGCCCGAGGTTCGCGCCGAACAGCTTCGGAGTGCTCCACGGAAATCCGTGGATGTCATGGTTGCGCCACAGGTGCAGGATGCCGACGTCCGCGGCGGGCACGAGTAGTTCGAAGTTGCCCTTGGTGCCCAGCCGGCTCTGCACCAGCGACGGAACGCCCCCCACGCCCTGGGCGAGGCGGGTCGGCGGGTGCCAGGCGAAGGCACCGGTGGAGTCCCGCCACAGGAAGTACAGCGCCGAGCCGGCCCGGACGGCGACCTCGAGGGGTCCCGGCCTGGCCAGGGTGCTCTGGATCATGGTGACGGCATCGATCCGGCCGAGCTCCTGGGCCGTCTGCCACGGGGCCATCCAGGGGAAGCCGGCCGCGTCGTTGTCCCGCCAGACGTGGGTCAGCCCGGCGAAGGCCGAGGGGACGACGGCGTCGAAGTTGCCGATCCGGCCGAGCCCCCTGCTCTGGACGAGCGCCGGGTTGCCGCTCACTCCGTGGCCCCAGCCGAGGTGGCTGGGGGTGTAGCGGCACAGCGCGAAACTGTTCGAGCGCATCAGGCAGTCGACGGGCGCGGGCGCGCAGGCGTCGCAGTTGCCGTTTGGGGCGTGGAACGCCCCCCACCGACCGCCGCAGTCGCACTGGGCGCCCGCGTACTCGTCCGGAGCGCCGAAGATGTGGCCGGTCTCGTGGGTGAAGACCCGGTCGATATTGTCCGGTCCCCAGCCGTCGTTGTCGCAGGACATCACGAGCCGGGGACCACCCACCGAGGAGTACGCGAAGTATCCCAGCGGATACTTGGTGAAGAACGCGCAGTAGGCGGACCGGGTGCCGAGCCGGGCCCGGAGCGCGTCGACGTAGTCGTAGACGCCGTCGAAGCTGGCCGGGTGGCCGAGCCGGCTCATGGTGGGGTCACGCCACAGCGCCTCGAGATCGGGCGCGTTCGGGTCCGGTGGGACGGGCAGCCGCACGATCTGGATGTCGTAGTGGAAGGTCAGGTCGGCCGCCGGGTTCGTGGTCGCGTACCAGGACAACCCGTTCTGCACCTCGGCCACGATCTTGGTGCGTTCCGCGGCGGTCAGTTGCAGTGCGGTGGTCGGCCCTTCCACGAGGATCAGCCCGACGGCCACCGATCCCTCCAGCGCCGCGCTGGTGGGGGAGGGCGCCTGGGTGGTCTGCGCGGCGGTCCGGGTGTCCGCGGGCGCGGCGGTCGGGCTCTGGGCCTCGGCCCGCCCGTTCGCCTGGGCATCCCGCCCGTTCGCCTGGGCATGCGGTGTCGTCTGGGCATGCGGTGCCGGCCGGTCCGGATCAGGCGAGCTGCCCCGGGGCGGCGGGATGTCGGTGCAGGGCCGGTCCATGTCCCACGGCCGGCCGTCACGGGGACGTTCCTGCTTGAGATGCCGGTAGGCGGCGCTGGCCCGCAGACGGAAGGCGTCCAGCCCGAGCGTCTCGGCGCGGCTCAGCCCGGGCGACACCCCGGTGGTCGACACGACGCTGCCGTCCGCGGGGGGGAGGACCGCCGCTGCCAGCCGGGCGGCGGCGCGTTCCGCCGTCGCCGTCGCCGTGGAGATGTCCCGAGGCTGGCCCAGCACGTGGACCCTGCCGTAGCGGTGCAGCGGCTGTCGTTCGTTGGCCAGGGTGGGATCGGTTGGCGAGCCGTCGCTCTCGGCGGTCTGGTCGACCCCGTCATCCGAGGATGCGCCGGTGGCTGCGATCGCCGCGAACGCCGCACGGAGTGCTCGGCCCGTCTCCCCTCCGGCCGAGATGATGAGCGCGTGTTCGTCGGCCGGTACGTCCCCCGCCATACTTGATCATTTTCCTTTCGGTGGGGAGGGCTGTGCGGAGTTGTATCGTGCTGCGGCTTTGCTGCGCCGGCTTTTGCGAAAACAAGCGCGCAGAGTGCCGATCTGGTACCTTCGCCTGCTTTGTCCGAAGGGATTGCGCCAACATAGCCGGCGGCGGGCGTCCATCGGCCGGACAGTGGCGTCACGGATCCACCGACTGGGCGGCGCCCAGGCGGATATCGGCTCCGGCCGCTGCCCGTCACCGGCGGCCGCCGGAGCCGGGCGACCGCCCACGTGGCTCGGTGGCTCAGCGGCTCAGCGCCGGTCCGGAGCGAACGGTGCCTGCGCCGATGGCACGTCGGGCCACATGGCCCCGACGGCGGGCCGTTCCGGCACGCCCATGGCCTCGGCCACCTTGCGCATGATGGCTTCCACCAGCCGGACAGCCTGCGGGGTCGCGAGGTTCAGCACGATCTCGGCATCCCCCGCCACCTGGAATCGCACTGAAACGTCCGCCATGACGACTGCCCTTTCCTCGCGGCTCGCCAGCACATTGCGGGCGTGTTGCCACCGGTGACGTTACGGGGCTGGGGCGACCGCCCGCGCGGCGCCCGGGCGCGGCACCGGGCAGTGTGACCGGCTGGCAGGTTGCTGCGACGAAGCGGGTAGGGTCACGGTGGTGACCTTTCCGTCGGCGACAGTGCGTGACTGTGTGGCCGTGCTTGAGCGTTTCTTCCCCCCGTCCTGGGC
>NZ_CDWWEW010000406.1:0-4365 GCF_977966315.1 Frankia sp. CeRuru1 | reverse complement strand
CCACATAGTCGTCCGGCGCGTCCTGCTGCAGCATCCGCCACATCGCCTCCACGTAATCCCCCGCAAAACCCCAGTCCCGCCGCGACTCCAGATTCCCCAACGACAACGAGTCCTGCAACCCCAACGAAATCCGCGCCACCGCCCGCGAGATCTTCCGGGTCACGAACTCGATCCCCCGCCGCGGCGACTCGTGATTAAACAACAACCCCGAACACGCGAACGCCCCGTACGACTCCCGATAATTCACCGTCAGATAGTGACCGAACGTCTTCGCCACCCCGTACGGCGACCGCGGGTGAAACGGCGTCGACTCCCGCTGCGGCGTCTCCCGCACCTTCCCGAACATCTCCGACGACGACGCCTGATAGAACCGCACCCCCGACATGTCGTTACCACCCGCGATCCGCAACGCCTCCAGAACCCGCAGCACCCCCATCCCCGTCGTCTCCCCGGTCAGCTCCGCCTGCTTCCACGACAACCCCACGAACGAGATCGCCCCCAGGTTGTACACCTCGTCCGGCTGCGAGATCTCCACCGCCCCGATCAACGACGGAAGATCCGTCAGATCCCCCTCCAACAACACCACTCCCGGCACCAGCCGCTCCACCGTCGCCACCTTCGGGTTCGACTGCCCCCGCACCAACCCGAACACCTCATAACCCTTCGCGGTCAGCAACTCACCCAGATACAACCCGTCCTGACCGGTAATCCCGGTAATCAGCGCGCGAGGCACGTCGAAATCCTTTCGTCAAAAAAATCTTCAGCCGGTTCCCGGCTGTTCAGGAACCCATCCGGGCCGGGCTTCGCGGTACCTCGGCACCGAGCGCGTCAGCGGCCGCGAGGGTCGCCCGGCTCGAGGCGAGCAGCTCCGCGGTGACACCGGTGTCGCTGCCGCGGCACATCCGCAGGAAGGCCACCGCGGCGGCACGATGCCCCTTGTCCTGCGGCCCCTTCCAGGCGGAACGTCCATCGATCACCAGTTCGCGGTAATCGTCGATGCGGACGTGCCGGCTGCCCGCCAGCGCCTCGAGGTGCTCCTTACGCACTCCGCGGGGACGGGCGGAACTGTAGGAGATGGCCGACAGGGAACCGTCGGCATGCCGGAGCGTGACCGCCACATCGGGAGCAAGCAACAGCTCGGCCTCCCGCCCGGCAAGCGCCGTCACCATGTCCACGTCGCTGCCGGCGAGCGCGGCACAGGTGTCGACGAAGTGGCAGACCTCGCCGAGCAGCCGGCCACCCTGGACCCGGTCGTTGTACCAGTGGTCGGCCGACACCGGCCCGGCGGCGATCCGATAGCTCAACGTGAGAGGACCGTCCCGGTCGGCCAGCGCCGCGCGGGCTGCGGTGACCGCCGGAGAAAAACGCCGGTTGTATCCGACGACAAGCACCCCGCCGCCGGTCGCCGCCGCCTTCTCCACCCGGTTGAGCTCGTCGAGGCTCAGCGCGAGCGGCTTCTCGCACCATACGTGCCGACCGCCTTCCAGGGCCCGGGCGGCGAGGTCGGCATGTGTCGCATGCGGCGTCGCGATGACGACCACGTCGACGTCGTCGTCGTCCAGCACGGCATCGGCGCCGGCCACCGCCCCGGCGAACCCGTGCCGGTCCGCGAAGGCCCTGGCCGACCGGCCACCGGCGGAGGCCACCGTGACCAACTGGTCGAACCCGGCCGCCCGGAACGCGGGCAGCAGAACCGATCCGGAGAACGTCCCGGCCCCGATCCAGCCGACCCGGCTGCCCCGACGTCCCGCTGGGGCGGATCGCTGGCGGGGCACCCGCGGCCGCGGGCTGACCGACCGGTCCCGGGCCGGGCCCGCGCTGTGTGCCGGTGCGGTCCCGGCCACCGCGGACCCGGCCTGTTCGGGGGCAGCCTGTTCGGAGGTGGCCGACGCCGGGTAGTCGAAACGGATCCCCAGGTACGGCTCGCTACGGGTGGCGACGATCTCGTAGGCCCGCGGCGCCGCGTCGATCGGAAAAGCGTGGGTGACGAGATCATCAACTTGCAGCCGGTCGGCCGCGAGCAGGTCGAGCACGGCCTCCTGGTTGCGTCCCTCGGTCCAGCGGACCTGCCCGGCCGGGTAGTCAACCCCCCAGTCCTCGTAGCCACGCTCGTACCGCCCCGGCCCGTAGGAGCGGGCGAAGCGCAGCGTCAGCTCCTTGTCGTAGAACGGCGCGCGCAGCAGGCCCAGTCCGACGTCACCCACCACGACCAGCTGCGCCCGGTCCCGGGCCAGCGCGGTGGCCCGCATGACCGGTTCCGCCGAGCGACCAGCGGCGCAGATGAGGACCGCGTCGGCACCACGGCCCCGGCTCCAGGCGCGGACCGCGGCGGTGGTGGCCTCGCCGGACTCCCGCAGCGCACGGACACCGCTCGCCCCGGCGGTGACCAGCGGCAGATCGGCAAGATCGATGCCGGCGACGTCACATCCGCTGGCGAGCGCGAGCCGGGCGGCGAGCTGACCGACCAGCCCCAGCCCGACGACCACCACCTTCGCCCCGGGGCCCACCTCCGCCAGGCGCAGCCCGTGCAGGGCGATGGAGCCGATCGTGGCGAACGCCGCCGCCCCCGGGTCGACCCCGTCCGGAACCCGGGCGCAGAGCAGCCCGGGAACGGCCTGGAACTCGGCGTGGTTGGCGCGCCCGGCCCCACCCGTGGCGACGAGGTCACCGGGGCGGATGCGGTCGACCGCGGAGCCCACCTCGACGACGCGACCACATCCGCTGTAGCCGAGGGGGACGTCGGCGCCGAGCCGATCCCGGACCGAACGCGCGGCCGGGATGAGACCGTCGGTCCTCGCCTTCTCCGCGACCTTGCGGACAAGGTCCGGACGGGCCCGCGCCTTGGTCAGCAGCCCAGAGCGGGCGAGCGTGGTAACGGCACGTTCCGTGCCGGCGGACACGATCGTCGCAACGGTCGCCACCAGCACCTCGGTCGGACCGATGACCGGCACGGGAACGTCGACGACGCGCACCGCCCCGCCGGACGCCGCCTGCACCACCTGCTTCACCGCGCCACCTGCTTCACCGCGTCACTGGGGCGCCGCCGCACCGGCCGACGGTCGGCGCCGGCAGGCGGACCCGCACCCACTCGCGGACCCGTACCGGCGTGTCGGCCCGTACCGGCGTGTCGGCCCGAGTCTTCGGTACGACCGGGGGAAGTGAGGGCGTCGGGGGCGCCCACGCTCGCATCATGCTGCGCAGTGTAGTTGATGCATTACATTCAGCGATGAACATCGGCCTCGCTCATCCGAAGTGTCAGACCCGGAGGAACGGCATGCTCGAAGCGTCGGCCGCCGCGTGCATCGTCACCCTTGCGGCGACCCCGATCGTCATCGTCGGCATGCGCCGGATGGCGGCGATCGACGAGGTCACTGCGCGGTCCTCGCACCAGGTCCCGACCCCGCGTGGCGGCGGTATCGCAGTCGTCCTCGGGCTGTTCGCGGGCATCGGCCTGGCGGTGTGCATCCCTGGGTACGGCGACGCCCGCGACCTGCTCTCGTTGACCATCGGCATCGCCCCGTTCGGCCTGATCGGACTCGTCGAGGACCTCAGCGGCATCACCCCGCTGCGCCGGCTGGCCCTGCACCTCACCGCGGCCGTCGTCGTCGCGGTGACGACGGTGCTCGGGGCGGTGCTCGACGACCCGGTTCCGAGCGGCACAACCGTCCTGCTCGTCACGATCATCGCACCGGTCTGGATCACCGCATTTGTCAACGTCTTCAACTTCATGGACGGCATCAACGGCATCTCGGTGACGACGGCGGTCCTGGCCGGGGCGGCGTTCACGGTGCTCGGAGCCGTCCACCACGTGGACGCGATCACGATCGGCGGTGCTCTCACGGCGGCCGCGGCGCTCGGTTTCGGCCCGTTCAACTTTCCGCGGGCCCACATCTTCCTCGGGGACGTGGGCAGCTATTCGCTGGGAGCCGCGATCGCGGTCCTGGCGGTGCAGGCGGTCCTGGCGGGAATACCGGTGGAGACCGCCGTGGCGCCGACGGCGCTGTATCTGGCCGACACCGCCTGGACCCTGCTACGCCGGGTGCGGGCGAAGGAACAGTGGTACCTGCCCCACCGCACCCATGCCTACCAACGACTCACCACCGCCGGGTGGTCACACACCCGGGTGACCGGGCTGGTTGGCGTCCTGACGGCGGTCCTCGCCGCCTTGGGATTCGCCGCGGACGGACCACTGCCCGTTCGCCTGCTCGCCGACACGGCAGCCGGGCTGGTGCTCCTCGGGTACCTGAACGCTCCACAGCGCGTCGCGGCGAGACGGGACTGCGTCGCGGCGGCCCCGTCCTCCGGCGCGGCGATCCCGTCGCAACGCCGGCTGGCGAACCCGGACAGGACAGACCGGACCGACGG
>NZ_CDWWEW010000405.1:0-4367 GCF_977966315.1 Frankia sp. CeRuru1 | reverse complement strand
CGCGTAGCAGAAGCACGGCCTCGGCGCCGTCGAGGCCCCAGCGGGCTCCGGTGATCTCCATGCGGTCCTCGACGAGCCACTTCGCCGTTCCCTCGATGAGACCGGTCGCGATCGGCCAGCCGGCGGCGAGGAACGCGGGATAGTCGAGGTAGTCCTGTTTGTTCTCCAGGTAGGTGGCGCACTCGTCCGCGCCGGCGCGTTCGGCGGCGGTGTAGTCGAACCGGGTGGCGCGGCGGCGGATCCCGATGCGCACGTCGCGGTGGCGGCCCCGCAGGAGCTTGTCGGTCTGCTCGGCGACCCAGTCGCGGGCGGCGGGGTCGTTCTTGTAGAAGAAGCAGTCGGCCGCCCGCCAGAGGTAGTGGATCACGTGGAGCAGGTCGATCAGGATCGTGATCTTCTTGCCGCGGACAGCGGCGAGCGTGAGCGCGGTGTCGATCTGGTGGCGGTTGCCGTCGGCGTCGGCGTCGACGACGTCGGCGCGGGGCGCTTCCCGCGCCGCCTCCAGGTCCAACTGGCCCTGCAGGCACAGCCGCGCGAACTCCAACGCGTCCCGGTAGAGCCGTTCCTCACGCACGTCGTGGGTCAGGCCGCGGACCTCGTCCGACCTCGACCAGGCGATCATCGCCATCGCGTGCGCCAGGGCCTCGGCGAACAGATCGTCCTGCTCGACCACACCCGGCTGCATGCCCTCGGCCCCGACCGGGCGGGGCTGTGGGATGCTCGCGTCCACGGCCACCGATCTCCTCTCCTCGTGATCTCACACGCCACAAAGAGTGGAGACGGTGGCCTTTCCATGCACGCACCACCGCGCCACCACACCGCCACAGACCACACCGGATCCCGGCAGCAGGGCCTCTACCTGCGGATATGCCTCGGCAACCTATCCTCATGTACCCCGAGTACCGAAAGCCCCCAACCATCCAGAACGTCAGGACCCGGACAGAGATCAACTACCTCTATCGGAGCCGCACCCCTCGGGGATGACGGCGTGTTCGATCAGGTGGATAGGGATTCTGCGATCTCCCAGGCGATCGCTTCGAACTGGGTGTCGTGCTGAGCGTGGCCCCAGAGCGCGTCGTCGACGCTGCGGATGAAGCCCCAGGCGTGAGCTTGTGTCCGACGCCGCAGGCCGGTGGGCCGGCCACGGCCCGGATGGGGCAGGAAACGGACAAGACGACGATTTTTAATTACGCGGCACTAGTACTACAGCAACACCTCTCGGCGTGTCGGAGGCAACACGCCGATGCAGGACTCCGCCCCACCAGCAAGCCGTCAGCGAAGGCGCAGGTCACAGCGCTGACACATTTGCCGATCATGGCAACTGTTGCTGTAGTACTAGTCGACTCGGTAGGTGACGTAGTAGTACGAGCTCTCCACGTCCGACTTCGCGAGTTTGGCGATTTCGCCCTGTCCCTGTTCCGACTCGAACATCGTGATTGACCCGAGCAGGTCGTCGTCGGAAGAGGAGTCATAATCCCACAGGGAGATGTTCAGCGAGTAGTCGACAGCTACCTTGACTTGAGGCGTCTGCGACTGACCAGCCTGCATGTCGATGGTTGTGCCGCCTCCTGGCCAGATGGCGTTGTCCAGCCCACCCGCGGTGTCGACGGTGAGGTAGAGGTTGTCCGGGTCGGATCTGGCGGAGTCGATCGCGCCGATCACTCCGGGCAGCATCCGGACGAAGTGCTCCAGCGGTGCACCTAGCTGACCGAGCGCAAGGGACGGAGCCAGCCCGGCAAGGGCGTTGTTCACTTCGAAGTCGGTCCCGGTGGCCTGCCGAAGACACCAGACGTTGAGCACTGTCGCGGTTGCGGACATGGCGTTCTCCTTCAGCATCAGACCGCTCAGAGAAGCGGCACGACAATCGTGTTGGTGGTGAGGATAACCGGTCGCTGCACACTGATAGCGATGCCTGGTACGACGAACGGCCGCAGGTCCTGGCCGGTGCTGTCCTTCGGGACGTAGGTGGTGGACACACCCTTGACTTCACGGACGCTGTCGCCGTCGCGCGTCACCAGATCCCGGGGCTGTCCGGTCACATCGACGATTCCCTGGGCGGCGCCGACGAGATTGACTAGCACCCGTTCGCGCAGTGCGCTGTCCGCGAGGACGTCCGCGAGCAGGGCGGCGGCGTTCCGCAGTGGTTCGGTCCTGGCCTGGTCCGGTGTGCCGTTCAGGAACGTGAGTTTCAGGTCCGAGAGCGACAGCAGGACGATGAATTCCTGGGTCAGCTGAACGATGGCGAAGTTCACCGAGTCAGGGTTGTTCGAGTTGTCGAAGGTGTAGACGAGCTCAGTCTCGGTCGTCACCTCGATGGTGGAGGTGACCGACTCGATCGAGGTGACTTCCTTGTTCGTCTCCATCGTGCGGCTCGAACTATTGGACAACTCGTTGCTCATCGAGTGGGCGAATCCCTGACGCACGTCCTGGGTGCTGCCCTGGAAGCCGACATCGACCTCGGCCTCACCACCGAGCCCTGTCCAGTTCGCCTCGCCTCGCGCCGACATCTTGCCCTGGTAGCCGTAGTCCTGCTGGCTGAAGGTGCTCGATGAGTCAGCGTTGGTCTTGTCGGCGACCTCGTCGATCGCTCGCTGGGACGTACTCTCCAGGATGTTCCGCTGGGACTCGCTGGCCCGGATAGTGTTGATCTTTGTGACGATCTTTGACTCCTGTTTGGCCCCACCTGCGAGACCGATGGTGGCCAAGGGCTCGCCTCGCCCGGTCTGTCCGAGGAACCGGTGCAGTGTGTAGTGCTCCTCAAGGAAGAGCTGAGGTCTGGTCAGGAATCGTGCCAGCGCCGGCCGCTTCTCCGTGACGAGCCGAGGCTGCCCGAGTACCCGGTCCTGCTTAAGGTCATAGGCGAGGTACTGCTCGCCGCGCAGGAAGTAGATCGTCGTCGACTCGTTCGGCGGGGCGCCGTAGAAGGCGAGGTCGATCCGGTCGAAGTCGGCCGGCCAGGTCCCCTGCCCCCAAGCGGTCGCGATGGGTGTGGGCTGTACGTCGACCATGCTGGTGTTCATGTCGTACCGGATGTACTCCGAACCCTTGAACAGCCAGGCCTTGCCGTCGTACTTCTCCGTCACACCATGGATGGCCGCGTCGATGCCTTCGGTGAACGGCGGTGTGACACCGCCCCAGGTCCCCGCGATCGGTTGCGGAGCTCCGCCGACCTTCTGCACACGCTGGTCGTACCCGATCCACTCGTCGCCGGCGAAGAAGTAGTACCAGCCGCTGAACTTGCCCGTCCCTTGGACCGCCGCGTCGAAGCCGGCGGAGAACTTGGCGGGCCAGCCCGGCCAGTCGCTCATCGGCCGCCAGGGCTCCGGGGAGGCGGCGCCGTCGATGAGCGCCGTGTAGCTGCCGCCCTTGAAGAACCACACCCGATCCGACCACTGCCCGATCCCGCGCAGGGCGGTGTCGAAGACGCGCCCGGTCGAGCCGTGCGCGTCCGCGCTCCGTCCGCCGACAGCCGGCTGGAAGTCCTCGGGCCTCAGACCCAAGGAGACGAAGACCGGATGCAGGTTGGTGGCACGCACAGCCTCAAGCGTCATCGAGGTGACGAGCGGGCGCAGTGCGGAGGCTTCCATCGCGAAACTGTTCTCCTGGTTCTCATGGAAGGGTCTTCGGGGCTTGATCCGCCCAGGGGCCCCCGGACTGCATGAGCATCCTGGCTGGTGCGGTGGGTGGCGGGTGGTGGTCTGAGGATGTGCCTCGTGCGACTGATCGCCACCGCTGGCCTGGCCACGGATGCCCCGGATGAGGGAAGCGGAAGAATGTTGCGGAGCTGGTGGGATTTTCTCGACCGATAGCCGAAAAACCGGGTCGCTGACACCACCCCTCCACAAACGTCCGTTCGTGTTAACCATCGCGCCAGGGCATGGGGCTTGAGCGCAGCGGTACGGCGTTCAGTTCGTTGACCAGCGTCGGATCATCAGCGAGTAAGACGCGGTGCTAGCGGAGAAGGTTGCGGGCGCTGAAGAGGCCTCGTCAACTTTCTGGTCAGCTGGTCAGATGTGCCCCGTTGAGACAGCCCCCGCGCTGTCCTCACGGCAGGATCATCGACTGTTCGGCGCCGCCATGTCTTGATTTTCGCGATACTGGGACTACTGAACTATCGCGGCAAGCAGCCAATTTTCTGCGGTAACACCCCCGGTGACCTGCGTCGATGCGGTCGCTGGACGGGGCCGACTCCGCGTGCTTTTCTGCGACAGACGCAGGAGGGGGCTGCCATGGGCGTGGTGCGGGCACTGGGGCGGCCCTCGGAGGCTCCGACGGTGGGCGAGGCGGTCGCCGCGTTCCTGGCCACGTTGGATCATCCGGAGACGGCGGGCACCCGGCGGGTGTACGCCTCGACCCTGCGCCCGCTA
>NZ_CDWWEW010000404.1:3726-4731 GCF_977966315.1 Frankia sp. CeRuru1 | reverse complement strand
AAACGTGTTTGCCCGCCGCCACCGCGGCCTCCACGAGCCCCACCCGGCGCGGCAGCACCACGGCGATCGTGACCAGATCGACGTCCGCGGACTCGATGAGCTCACGGGGATCGGTGAAAGAGCGCGCGGCCCCCCACCGGCGGGCGGCGGCCGCGGACTTCTCCGGGCTGCTTGCGGCTACCGCGCTGATCTCATAATCGGGCAGAGCGACCAGCGCTGGCAGATGTGACCACATCGCCCAGCCGCGCTGGGCGCTGGCCCCGACGACGCCGACTCGAATCCTGGCTGCCATACCCTGAATCCTCCCACAGGTAATCCATCCACTCGCCCAGGGCCGGGCCGCCGGCCGACATCATGGGCGGAAGGGAAGGCAGTCGTCGGGGCGGGTGTGCTTCTCCTCCTACCAGGTCACTGGAAGAGCCAGCGGCCCGCGCAGAATCGAACCGCTACGCCAGACGATTTCCCTGGTGGGAACCGCGAGAGCGAGTGTCGGAAACCTGCGGACCAGCGCGTTCGTGACGACCTGAAGCTCCATTCTGGCCAGCTGTGCACCCAGACAGTGGTGTATGCCGTAGCTGAACGCCAGATGGGGGACGGCGTTCCGGTCGAAGTCGACCACGTCGGCGTCGCTGTAGACCGACTCGTCGCGATTGGCCGACACCATCGACGCCAGCACGGCCTCGCCGGCCCGGACCAGGGTGCCGCCCAGTTCCAGATCCTCCGTCGCCACCCGCGCGTAGAAGGCCGCGGAAGTGAGGGGGACCTGGCGCAGGAGCTCCTCCACCGCCGGCACGACCAGGTCGGGCCGGTCGCGCAGCAGCTGGACGAGATGCGGCTGTGTCAGCAGGGTGTAGGCGAAGTCGCCGATCTCGTAAGCGGTGATCTCGTAGCCCGCGAGGAGGACCGACCACGCCAGGCTGATCATCTCGTCCTCGCTCAGCCGGTCCTCGCTGTCGCGGGCGGCGAGGAGGACCGACAGGAGGTCCTGCGCGGTCTCCGGCCTAA
>NZ_CDWWEW010000404.1:1971-3701 GCF_977966315.1 Frankia sp. CeRuru1 | reverse complement strand
GAGCCTGTCCTGGATCTTGAGTGATGTTAACGCTCTGTAGTGTCGCGGGGTTGCCAGCGTGGGACGGGATTCCCGCGAACGAGACGGCGGACCATGGTGCGGATCATCGCCCAGTGGATGAACGATTCGGAGGTGGCGGGGTGGCGTTCGTAGTCGCGGGCAAGCCGCCGGTGGGCGGTGAGCCAGGCAGATGGGTCGGCCGCGCGGCGAGGTGCCAGCCTGTGGGCTGGTCCTTTTCCGCGCGGCCTCCCGCCGAACCGGACTTGATGGTTTCCCGATCATCCGGCTCTCTGGTGACTACTGCGTGAGTGGTGTGGCTGGATGCCCTGTGTGGATCTGGTCGTGGCAGGTGGCGCAGACCACGAGTGTCTTGCGTCTGCGGTTTGCCATGGCCGTGACCCATGGGGGTGGCAGGGGCCCGGGCGCCGCAAGATCTTTGAGCGCGCGAACGTGGTGAACTTCGACGTTGCCCGTGCGCTGGCAGACCTCGCAGATGTCCGCGAGGAGCCTGGTGAGCAGTTCCTTGTGCGGATGATCGACTCGGGTCGGCTGACGGTCGAGGACCGTCGCGGTTTTCTGCCGGTGGAGTGGGATTCCGCCGAACCGTGCGACCAGTGGCTGCCTGCCCTCGCGTTCGATACGTGCTTCGAAGCAGGTCCGCGGCCCGTGCGGTGTCTCGGTTTTGGCCTTGTGTTTGGCGGCCATCTTCGACATCGATGAGCGGTGCTTGCCTGCCAGGGTCTTGAGCATCGAGGTCTCCATGACCCAGCGCAGCCGGTGAAGTCGATGGACGTCTCCGGCGAGCAGGTAGTACTGGACGATGCCCCGGTAGGTGGCGCCGTAGGTGGCGACGATGGTGTAGTCGTCGCCGTTGGTCAGGGCCTTCTGTTTCGCGGGTTTGCCGCGTCGCAGGTAGGGGGCACATTTGACCTTGATCACATCGCGTGGCACGCGTAGCGCGACCTGGCCGTTGACCGACCGGCGGCGCCGGGTGGTCTTGCTACTGTTGTGCTGAACGGTGATCTCGTAGCCGAGGAAGCAGGCCGCGTCCGTGCGGGCATGGGTGATCAGCGTCTTGTCAGCGGACAGCTCCAGCTTGAGGTCGTCACGCAGGAACTTCGCCAGCCGCTGTTTGATCTCCTCGGCTTCGGCCTTCGGTCCGGCGAACCCGAGCAGATGGTCATCTGCGTATCTGCAGTACCGCAGCCGCCGATAGCCCGAGTCGTCGGGATCGGAGCTGGGAAATCTGACCATTTGTCTTCGCAGCCATCGGGCCTGGGCCCGGTCGCCGCGCCGACGAGCTTTGGCCAGCTCATTCTGCAGTACGAGGTAGGCAGGGTTGCGAGCCCTGCGGTCCCCTCGGGTGTACTCCGGTATCAGGACCTTCTCGACGAACTCATCCAGCTTGTGCAGGTAGATCGAGGACAGGATCGGGGAGGCCACCCCGCCCTGGGGAACCCCTGACAGGGTGGCGCCCCAGGTCCAGTCCTCCAGGTATCCGGCTTGCAGCATGTTGCGCACCAGCCGCAGGAACCTGTTGTCGTGGATCTTCTCCGACAGGATTCCGATCATCAGGTCGTGATCGAACGATCCGAAGCAGTCGGCGATGTCTCCTTCGATGAACCAGGCCGTTCCGGTCCAGGTATTGGCTATCTCCCGCAGAGCGGTGTGGCAGCCTCGCCGGGGCCGGAACCCGTGGGACCGGTCGGAGAACGTCGGTTCGTAGTAAG
>NZ_CDWWEW010000404.1:0-1652 GCF_977966315.1 Frankia sp. CeRuru1 | reverse complement strand
CCTCAAGGAGCAGGCGCACGACCTCACCGACGATTTTGTCCGACCAGGTGGGCAGTCCTAGCGGGCGGGTTCCCCCGTTCTTTTTCGGGATATGCACCCGCCGCACGGGGCGGAATCGGTAGCGCTCGTGGCGCATCGCATCGACGATGCGTCCGATCTTCGCCTGGGACATGCCGTCCACGGTTTCCTGCGTGACCCCGGGCGTCATCGCGCCCTGGTTGGTGTAGATGCGCCCGTAGGCCAGCAGATACAACTGCGGGTTGAACAGCTGCCGATACAGTTCGTCACACGGCAGCCCCCGCCTGCCGCGCTCACGCAGGACACCCAGCACCGTTGCGGCGCTCTGCATTACGCATACCTCCCGAGACTCGGGTGTCCGATCACCTGGCCCCCTTCGCCCTGTAGGCGGCTTTCCCGCCCTCCCTGGCCGGTCGTGACTCCGGCGACTACTACAAGGCCTCCGTCGCCATAGGGCTCGCGCCCGACAGGCGATCCCGCGTTCGTCTCTGTTGTACGTGACAGCGTGACGTAGGCGTCCCACTCATCTCCTTGAACACCCTCGCTGGGCGTCGCCCCGCACCCTGGAGGTTGCATCGGCAACCTTCGACTCCGACGCAGGGCACGGCACCGGTTTCAGAGGTCTTTCCGGTGGATGGGAACTTGCATCGACTGGAGATTGGGATTCAGGCAATCCAGCTTTCGCCATATCACGCGGGCCCACCCGGCGCGCCGTCCCTGACCACTGGACCCGGCCGTCGGGAATCATGGCATGCTGTTGTCCCCTTCACCTTTCGGATCCAGGTAAGCCATCCGACCCAGGAACCTCCCTCCAAGTCCCTCCCAGCTGAACTGGGGATACAACAGAGCGCCTCGCGGCGCACAGGGTACGTTCGACCACCCATCGTTTCGGCAGGGCCTCGAAGGTTTTCTGACCGGGTTTCTTCCGAACGATCTCGACGGTGGTCCTCATGATGGTCCGCGCCCATGCAACAAGCTGGCCAGCGAAACCGCCGTCGGCGAACAGATGACGGCAGCGATGATGGGTGAAGTAGTGGTCTATCAGGAGGCGCCGGCCGCCGTCGCGGTCCTGGACGTTGGCAGGGACGACGAGGACGGTCAGCAGGAGACCCAGCGTGTCGACGATCACGAACCGCTTGCGCCCGTTGACCTTCTTGCCGGCATCGTAGCCGCGGGAGTCGGCGCCGACCGTCTGGGCGCCCTTGACCGGCTGGGAGTCCACCACCCCCGCGGTCGGCTCCGCCTCCCGGCCCTGCGCGAGCCGGACCCTGCCCCGCAGCGCGTCATGGATCCCGGCGGTCACGCCTTGTTTCTTCCACCGGTCAAAGAAGCCGTAGACCGTCTGCCACGGCGGGAAGTCCGCCGGCAGCGCCCGCCACACGATCCCGTTGTGTGTCACGTACAGGATGGCGTCCACGATGTCCCGGCGAGAGTGCGCCTCGGGCCGGCCGTCCTTCGATACCGGCGGCAACACAGCTTCGACAAGCGCCCACTCGGCGTCGGTCAGATCCGATGGATACCGGTGTGTACGTACCATGACCAGCCCCTGCCGCCATCACCCCCGTCCAAACCCCACCACCAACATCCACACCAACTTTCCGTCACGCTCCGCATATGCAAAAAGATCCAAAACA
>NZ_CDWWEW010000403.1:0-4394 GCF_977966315.1 Frankia sp. CeRuru1 | reverse complement strand
TCCACGAGGCTCGCCAGCTCCGCGCCAATGCGGTCGAGGTCCCGGCGCAGCCGGCGGCGCGCGCGGCGCAACGCCGGCCCCGGGACGCCGGCCCGCCGGCTGCGGCGCAGGTCGGCGCGCAGCCGCTCCAGGTCATGGTGCACCTGTTCCTCCAGCCGGGACAGCCGCCCCTGGGCCTGCCTCGCCACCAGCCGCGACATCTGCCCGGTGATCAGCGGAGACGTCGCCAACGTGCGGACACCCGTGACCATCACGGCCAGTCCGAGCACCTCACCGACCAACGCGAGGGGCGCCAGCCGCAGGTCGCCGCCCAGCAGGGCCACCCCGATCACCACCCCGGCCAGCGGCTCGCTGCTCACCGCGGCGGGCAGCGACGCCGGCAGCGGCGCCATCTCGTAGGCGCTCTGCAGCAGCAACGCACCGACGATCGCCGTGGCCACGACCGACCAGGGCTGCCAGGACACCAGGACCGCATCGATCCCGCGGGTGGTCAGCAGGTGACCGATGCTGCTGGTCAGGGCGGCCTGTATCGCGGACAGCAGGCCCACGGCCGTGGCCAGCATCGGGGCCCGCCGGGCAGCGGTGAGCCGCCGCGTCCCCCACACCGCACCGCACACCAGCCCGCCGGCCACCGCGCCGGTGAGGACCCAGCCGAACGTCGAGACGGCCCCCGGATCGCCCGGGTGCGGATCTCCGGCGATCAGGAAGAGCACGAGGCCACCGGCCGTCGCCGCGGCCGCCGCCCAGTCGCGGCGCGGCACCGCCCGCTGCGCCAGCAGGGCGGCGAGCGGCAGGGCGAACAGTAGCTGGCAGATCTGCAGGGATTCGACGAGGGCCACCGCGCCCCGGCTCAGCGCCGCCGCGGCCAGCACACTGCCGACCACCGCGACGGCGACCCCGACATCCCACCACGGTCGCCGCACCAACCACAGCAGCAGCCGCAGCCGCAGGACGTCATCGGGCGGCGCCCGGAAGGCAACCCGCTGCTGGATCACCGCGGCCACCGCGAAACACACCGCGGAACCGAGGCCGAGCAGATAGGTCGCCACTCCTCCTCTCCTCCTCGATCCCGCGACGTACCTTCCCGGGGAAGGTCAGGGCCTCACACGGCCGGCCCGGTGCGGTCCGGCAGCTCAGATCCCGCTCATCATGCCTGCCGGATCCAAGATCAGGGAAATGACCCCGGCCGGGACCACACCTTCGTCCGCCGCCGGGTAGCACGCCCGGGCTCGGAGGATCCGCGCGGGCGGGGAGGTCGCCCACGGCCGACGGCACGGGTCTGCTTGTGGAGCTGGTAGATCCAGGGCGGGATCGTCGCCCAGAACACAATGACGTTACCGATGATCACCCCTTTGGCTCCGCCGAGGAGGAGGCCCGTGACCGGGCCGGCGAGCAAGAAGGGCGTGAAGAAAAGATTGATCCAGAAGGTGAGCCTGGTCCGGCCGAAGGCGTAGAGCACGGCGACCGGTCCCACCGACAGCGCCGGCCCGGCCTGCGCGATCATCGCGAGGAGAAGGAGTTCACGGGTCTGGCTCCAGGTGTCGCCGAGCAGGGCCGCCCCGAAATCGTCGGGGAGGATCAGGAAGATGAGGGTCCACAGCACGCTGGAGGCAACCACCAGCGCGGACACGGCGTAGGCGGCGCGGATGATCCGACGGGCCGGGGCGCCCCTGCGGCGGGCGAACTCGGGGATCGCGAAGCTCATCAACGCGACGGCCAGGTTCGTCGTGGGGGCGAGCAGGGTCTGCAGACCGCGCAGAGCACCGACGAGCGCCGGCGAGCCGATCCCGGCGATGATCAGAATCGACGTCTGCTGCGCCCCCTGGACCGTCACGAACTCGGCGGTCATGAAGCCGGTCGTCTCGCGGTGACCAGCGAACCAGGCGAGCGCCCGCCGCGGGGCGGGCCAGACCCGATGCTGCCCAATGCCGACCACCGCGGCCAGCGCCGCGGCGGCACCCCAGACGAGGACCATCACCGGCGCGCCGCCGGCCGCGGCCCGCCCGCCAATGGCCAGCAGGACGATGCCCACGCCCATCCCGGCCGCCCAGACGAGATCGTTGACGACGGCGCGGAGGGGGCGTCCCTGGGCGAACGACGTGTAGCGCCAGGCGTCCTGCACCAGCAGGGCCGGCATGACCACACCCATCGCGATCAGGTTCGTCCCGACCACGCCCTCGAGGACGCTACCGACCGCCATCAGGCCGGCGCCCACGACGGCACCGAGTACCAGGGCCAGGCCGGACGCGGCGCGAGCGGCGGCGCGGAACGCGGCCGGGGCGGCGGCGGCGTAGCTGATCCCCAGGGGCGCCGTGGCAGCGGCGCGCGACAGGCCGACGACGATCGCGAAGATGGTGTAGGCAATCGCGAACGCACCGAACTCGGTCGGGTCGACTCGGCGGGCGATGATGAAGTTGATCGCTGCGTTGGTGCCACTCGACACGACCTGGTCGACGATCGTCCACAGCGCGTTGATCCGGCCGCGGGACCGGGACGGGTACGGATCGGCCTCCGGTAGATCCGCTGCCGCTGGATCCGCCACCCCTGGATCCGCCGCGATCTGCTCACGCGTGTCACCGTTGGTCAGACCGTCGGTGACGGCGGGGCCGTCACGATACGCCCACCGCGGTCCGCCCACGCCGATGACCCTATCGTGACGTAAAAGTCATCTTGGAATCCCCCGCCTCAGGCGGAGAGCCATCAAAGGCCGTCGGCGAGCTCGCGGATCTGCTCGATGAGACGCACCCGCTCCAGGTGCGTCGGCGCCACCGGATTGACCGCGAGCGTCGTGACCCCGGACTCCGCGAACACGGCGAGCCGCTCGGCCACCCAGCCGCGCGGCCCGATCAGGGAGAGCCTCTCCAGCAGGCCGGCCGGCACCGCGGCGGCGGCTTCCCCCTTACGGCCCGCGAGGTAGAGGTCCTGGACGAGCTCCGCCTCCGCGGCGTAGCCGTAGCGGTGGGCCAGGTCGTTGTAGAAGTTGCGGCCCCGCGCGCCCATGCCCCCCAGGTACAGCGCGAACTGCGGCCGGTCGGTGTCGCGCAGCGCGGTGACGTCGTCGCCGACGGCCAGGGAGGCCCCGGCCCAGACGTCCAGGGTGCCCAGCGCCGGGTCCCGCCTGGCCGTACCGGCCCGCACCGCCTCGCCCCACACCTCGTCCGCGCTGTCCGGCAGGTAGAAGGCGGGCATCCAACCCTCGGCGAGCTCGGCGGCGAGCTCGACGTTCTTCGGGCCGAGCGCGGCCAGCACGATCGGGATCCGGTCCCGCACCGGCCGGTTAATGATCTTCAAAGGCTTGCCGAGACCGGTCCCCCGCCCCGCGGCGAGCGGGATGTCGTAGTGACGGCCGTGGTACTCGAGGACCTCCCGGCGCCAGACCTTCCGGCAGATCTCGATGGTCTCGCGGGTCCGGCCCAGCGGGGCATCGTAGGGGACACCGTGGAAACCCTCGATGACCTGCGGCCCCGACGCGCCGATCCCGAGGGTGAACCGCCCGCGCGAGACGAAGTCGAGGCCCGCGGCGGTCATCGCGATGAGGCTCGGGGTGCGCGTGTAGAGCTGCATGATCCCCGAGGCGATCTCGACGCGCGAGGTCCGGGCGGCGAGGAACCCCAGCTGGCTGACCGCGTCGAAGCTGTAGGCCTCGGCGACCTGGATGACCTGGAGCCCGGCCTTCTCGTAGTCGGCGAGCCCCGAGACGGTCTCCTCGAAACCTCCGCTGTACCCCAGCGACATCGCGATGCGCACGTACGCCACCCCTCCGGCCAGCTCCCGCCACGGCCCCGTCGACCCTGGCGTCTCACCCCCTGAGTTTGACTCCGGCCGCGGTTCGGGCACCACCGATCACGGCCGGGGCGTCGGATCCGGAGAACTGGGGCCGGGAGAGTTGTCTTGTCCTTTTATGATCTCGTCCTTTTATGATCTTGAACGTGGATGCTCGTCAACACCGTTGATTATCTTGCTGTTCCCGTGCACCCGTCCGCGGCCTCGCCGGCCTCGCCGGGTTCGCCGGGTTCGCCGGGTTCGCCGGGTTCGGCGTGGATGCGGCCGCGGGTGGCCCACAACGGGCGGCCGCTCCCGCCCCACCGGTTCTGGATGATTTCCGCGGCGATGGAGACGGCCGTCTCCTCGGGCGTGCGCGCACCCAGATCCAGTCCGATGGGTGAGCGCAGCCGGGCCAGGTCTGGCTCGCTCACCCCCTCCTCGCGCAGCCGGCGCAGCCGGTCGGCGTGGGTGCGCCGCGACCCCATCGCCCCGACGTATCCGGCCGGGGAGCGCAGCGCCGCGCGCAGCACCGGGAGGTCGAATCTGGGGTCGTGGGTGAGGACGCAGATCACCGTGCGCGCGTCGACCTCGGTGCGGGCGAGGAACGCCGCCGGTCGCTCGCATACCAC
>NZ_CDWWEW010000402.1:0-4405 GCF_977966315.1 Frankia sp. CeRuru1 | reverse complement strand
ACCCCGACCATGCCGATGATCGTCACAGCGTCCGGCGACACCGACGACCGGGCGGCCCACTGGCTCACCGGATCGAGCAACTTCTGGATCTGCGGTCGTGCCTTGCTAGCGAGCATGTCCGTCCCGTCGTCCCGCGTGGTCGTCCGCGTGGTCGTCCCACGTGCGCCCGGCTTCGGGCGGTCTTCACAGTACAGCCGCCACGATCCGCGCATTCCCGACCACGGCCGCCCTCGGGCTTGTGTCCCAGGTAACAGGGGAGGACGCTGCCGTTACCGAACAGGCCGTTACCTCCCAGTCAAGGAGGCGAGGATGTCATCAGCCTCGTGCGATGTGCGCAACGTCGTCCTGGTAGGCCACACCGGCGCGGGCAAGACGGCTCTGGTGGACCGTCTGCTCGCCACCGCCGGGCCGCCGGACCGCCAGAACGGCGACCGTCAGACCGCCCAGACCAGCTACGTCGGCCATGCCGATCCCGAGCGTCGCCCGGCACGGTCGGTCAGCCTCACCCTGTGTTCGGTCAGTCACCGCGGGCTCACGATCAATCTTCTGGACACCCCGGGCTATCCCGACTTCGTGGGCGAGCTGCGGGCGGGCCTGCGGGCCGCCGACGCCGCTCTGTTCGTCGTCAGCGCGGTCGACGGGGTGGATGGCGCGACCAGCATGGTGTGGGCGGAGTGCGCCGGGGTCGGCATGCCCCGCGCGATCGTGCTCACCCATCTCGACCATCCCCGGGCCGATTTCGCGGCGGCCGTCCAGGGCTGCCAACGGGCCTTCGGGGCCGGCGTGCTGCCGGCCTACCTGCCCGAGCGGGAGGCCGGCGCCTCGATGCGGCTGGTGGATCTGCTGTCCGGGCGAGTGCTGGAGTACCCGGGCAGCGGCCGCCGGGAACTCGCGACCCCGGCCGGCCTCACCGGCCGGTACGCCTCCGCCCGCGCCGCCCTGGTCGAGGGGATCATCGCTGAGAGTGAGGACGAGACCCTCCTCGACCGGTACCTGTCCGGTGATGAGCCCGACACCAAGCTCCTGCTCGGCGATCTGGAGACCGCGGTCGCCCGCGGGACGTTCTTCCCGGTGTTGCCGGCCGGTCTGCTTCCGGGTTCGACCTCGGGCCCGGGCGCCGCGGCAGGGGGCGATCGGGGCAGCGGGCGGGCCGGCGGTTTCGGCTCCGTCGAGTTGCTGGACCTGTTCGTGCAGGGGTTCCCCTCGCCGCGGGAGCATCCCCTGCCGCCGCTGAGCCGCCCTGACGGCTCCCCCTGCGACCAGAGCCACGGTGATCCGGCCGGGCCACTCGTGGCCGAGGTCGTGAAGACGACCACGGACCCTTACGTGGGCCGGATGTCAGTGGTCCGGGTGTTCTCCGGCACGCTGCATCCCGACGATGCGGTGCACGTCAGCGGGCACGGCAGAGCCGCGGCCGGGCACGCCGACCACGACGACGACGAGCAGGTCGGGGCGCTCTCCCGGCCGTACGGCTCGGTTCTGCAGACGGTGGGCGAGTGCCCGGCCGGCGGCATCTGCGTGGTGACGAAGCTCAGCACCGCCGAGACCGGCGACACCCTCTCCGATCGCGACGACCCGCGCTACCTGCCCGCATGGTCGATGCCCGAACCGCAGCTCCCTATCGCGATCAGGGCCCGCAGCCGCGCGGACGAGGACAGGCTGTCGACCGCACTCGGCCGGCTGGCCGTGGAGGACCCGACGCTACGGATCGAGCAGGACCCCGAGACCGCCCAACTCGTCCTGTGGTGCATGGGCGAGGCCCACAGCGACGCGGTCCTGGAACGGCTCGCCCAGCGCTACGGCGCCGCGGTGGACCGGACCGCGCCCCGGATCCCGCTCCGGGAGACGCTGCGTGCCCCGGCGCGCGGACTCGGCCGTCAGGTCAAGCAGTCCGGTGGGCACGGCCAGTTCGCGGTATGCCAGATCGAGGTCGAACCGCTCCCGGCGGGTGGGGGCTTCGAGTTCGTCGATGAGGTGGTCGGCGGCGCGGTTCCCCGGGCCTTCATCCCCTCGGTGGAGAAGGGCGTCCGGGCGCAGATGGCGCAGGGCGTCCGCACCGGCCATCCCATGGTTGATCTACGGGTCCGCCTCGTCGACGGCAAGGCGCACAGCGTCGACTCCTCGGACATGGCCTTTCAGATCGCCGGCGCACTGGCGCTCAAGGACGCGGCCCGGGCCGCCGGCGTCGTCGTGCTCGAGCCGATCCTGGCCGTCGGCGTCCTGGTACCCGACGAGTACGTCGGGGCCGTGATGGGCGACCTGTCCACTCGCCGAGGACGGGTCGTCGGGATGGAACCCGTCCCGGGCGGGCCCGGGGCCACCCCCCGGACGGTCGTTCACGCAGAGGTCCCTGCGAGCGAAATGACCCGATATGCGATTGAACTACGGTCCTTGAGCCACGGCACGGGTAGCTTCACGCGGGACCATCGCGGCTACGAGCCGATGCCACCACAGCTTGGGGATGCCCTGTCGGCGGAAGCGAAAAAATCGTCATAAAGCATGAATCCGACATAAAGCGGGAAAGACGGACGACCGGCAACCTTCGGCCCGGCTCAGGGAGGATTGCCGGCGGGAGACATCCGTGACCGCACACCCGCCGCATCGGGCCCGGCGCCGGGCGGGACCCGGTGCGGCGGGCAGCCCCGACGGGAGCGCCCCGACCCGGCTGCGGCCTCCACCGGGCCCGGCGCTACCCGCCCTGCTCGTCGGGCCCGGCGCTACCCGCCCTGCTCGTCGGGCGCGGTCTGCGCCCAGGCCTGGGCGAGCATCTCCCTGGTCTGCCCGAGCAGGGCGGGGAGCACCCTGGTCGCGCCCACCACGGGCATGAAGTTCGTGTCACCGCCCCACCGCGGCACCACGTGCTGATGCACGTGCGAGGCGATCCCGGCGCCGGCGACATCCCCCAGGTTCATGCCGGTGTTGAAACCGTGGGCCCCGCTGGCGGCCCGCAGCGCACGGAGCGCGTGCTGAACGAAGAATGCCATCTCGACGATCTCTTCGGGGTCCATGTCGGCGTAGTCCGCGATGTGGCGATAGGGCACAACGAGAAGGTGACCGGCATTATAGGGGTACAGATTGAGGACCGCGTAGACGCTTTTACCCCGAGCAACCACGAGGCCGTCCTCGTCGGACATCCCGACAATGGAGCAGAATGGGCATTCATCGTCACGGGAGCGGCCCTCGCCCCTGATATAGGCCATGCGGTGCGGGGTGTAGAGCCGCTGGAAAGCATCCGGACCGCCGACCCCGGCCTGCTCCTCCAGGGGAACCCCCTCGGGTGAGACCTCGGCCGTCACTGGGCGGCCGCCACGACGCCGCCCCGGCTGAGCCGAGTGAACACGCAGGCAGCGCCCATCGAGCGAGCCATGGGCACCGGAACCTGCTCGGCCATCAGCAAGGGCGCCGCCTCCCCGGGACGAGCTCCCCGGGGGGGAGCAATATCGTCTCGTCAATTTATCAGGATCTGAGCGACGAGAGACGCCCGCGGTACGCGAGGAGGCTCGCGTGCGGGTGCGGTCCGGCGCATGAAGAGGGAGACTGACGGCGTGGGGGGGTCGCCGCCAGTCCCCCTCAAGTGACGTAATCGGTTTCGAACCACGGCGCCCTGGATCTGACGCGAGGATGATGCACACGAAGGGTCCGCGACCGGGAGGAGCCCTCCCGGCGCAACCCCGCGAGAAGCCATCGCGACAACCTTGCGACAACCCGAGCCCGTTACGCCCTGCCCGGCCAGCTTAGCGGACGTTAAGCCGATCTGTACAGCGTCGGCGGCACCTTCATGGGAAAACGCCAATCGGACCTGGCGTGAACCCCACTCGCAAACCAGTGACCTGCGGAAAGGGGCGGGACGCACAACGATGCCGATCCACCATGGACCAACCGGTATACCAACGGCCACCGGAATCGTTCCACGGCGACGCACGGCGTCGACCATCTCCAGCACGCGGAGCTCCACGGGCACCACGAATCAACAGCATGCGCCCGAAAGGTGGACAGGCCCGCTCCCAAGGACCGCGATGCATCGCGGCGGCGGCTCGCGCGATGCGCCCGGGGGCCCGGCGACGCGGACTCGGACGTCACTTTCCGTAAAGAACGAGGCTCGGAGCCGACCCCGGGTCGAGGTATCGACGTGCTCGTCGCCCACACTGTCTGCCGGGCTGTCTCCCGGGCTGGAGCACCGGCCGGGACCCCCTCCGGGATCCGCCTCCATCGGTGGTGTCCCCACCAAAGTGGGGGTAGATGTTGATTCGTCGCCAGCCCACGACGTCGCGGCCCAGACACCCAGAAACCGGCCAATCGGGGAGATTTCGCACCGCTCCCCGGGGCAGGCGCCCCACCGGCAGCGGACAGCTCCGACCACCCTTCGAGGCGCAGCACGCCGCGGAGGTCGGGGGCAGCCCCGGGC
>NZ_CDWWEW010000401.1:2108-4886 GCF_977966315.1 Frankia sp. CeRuru1 | reverse complement strand
GAGGTGGAGCTCGCCTGGCGGTGGCGGGGTGGGAGCCGGTGGCTCGCCGTCACGGGAACGAACGGCAAGACGACAACCACCGAGATGCTCGGCGCGATGCTCGCCGCCGGTGGCCGGCGATCCACCACCGCCGGGAACATCGGGACCCCGATCGTGGACGCGGTCGCCGCCGAGCCGCCCTACGAGACCCTCGCGGTGGAACTGTCCAGCTTCCAGCTCCATTACACCCACACCATGGCCCCCCTCGCCGCGGCCGTGCTCAACGTCGCCCCCGACCATCTCGACTGGCACGGGGGCGCGGCGGCCTATGCGGCGGCGAAGGCGAGGATCTGGCGTCGTCCCGGGACGACCGCGATCGGCAATGCCGACGACGCCACCAGCGCGGACCTGCTCGCCGCCGCTCCGGGGCGGCGGGTCCTGTTCGGTCTCGACCCGGCGGCCCGGCCGCGGCCCGGCCTGACCGTCGTCGACGGCCATCTCGTCGACGACGCCTTCGGCGGCGGGCGGCTGGTCGCCGTCCGCGACCTCGCGCTGACCAGCCCGCACATGATCTCCAATGCGCTGGCCGCCGCCGCGCTCGCCCGCGCCGAGGGCGTTGGCCCGGCCGCGATCGGCACGGCGCTTGTCGCCTTCCGGCCCGGCGCCCACCGCAACGCCGAGGTGGCCGTCATCGACGGGGTCCGCTGGGTGGATGACAGCAAGGCGACGAACCCACACGCCGCTGCCGCGTCGCTGGCCGGCTACCCCTCGGTGGTGTGGATCGCGGGCGGCCTCAACAAGGGCCTCGCCTTCGACGATCTCGTCCGCGACGCGCGCCGGGTGCTGCGCGCCGCGGTCCTCATCGGGCGCTGCGCTGATGAGATCGCCGCCGCTCTCGCCCGACACGCCCCCGATGTCCCCGTGGAACGGGCTGACGGCATGGACGATGCGGTGAAGGCTGCGGCGGCGTTCGCGACCACCGGTGACACGGTGCTCCTGGCACCGGCCGCGGCCTCAATGGACATGTTCCGGGACTACGCGGCGCGCGGAGATCTGTTCGCGGCGGCGGTCCGCGCACGAGAGGGGTAACCGTGGCGGGGTCGGGAGCGTCGTCGCCGCCGTCCACCGGAACGTCGGCGCGGCCCGCGCGGCCCGCGCGGGCGGCGCGGGCGGCGCGAGGGCCCAAAGCCGTGCGAACCGGCTCCGCGGCCGAGCCCGACTCCGCCGGCGGGGGAACCGGCGCGGCGGACGGGGCCGAAGCACGGCTGCCGCTGCTCGACCGGCCGTTGGCGTCCTACTACCTGCTGCTGTCCTCGGCCGGTCTGCTACTGGTGCTCGGCCTGGTCATGGTCCTGTCGGCGTCGAGCGTGCGCTCCTACGCCGACTCCGGCTCCTCCTACACGCTGTTCATCCGGCAGGCGATCTGGGTCGCGATCGGTCTGCCGGTGGTCGCCGTTGCCTCCCGGCTGCCCGTGCGGGTCTTCCGCGCCTTTGCCTACCCGTTGTTGCTCGGGACCGTGCTGATGCTGATGGTGGTGCTCATCCCGGGTATCGGCAGCGTGCGCGGTGGCGCCCGTCAGTGGATCGTCGTCGGGCCGATTACGATCCAGCCCAGCGAGTTGGCGAAGATCGCCCTTGTGCTGTGGTGCTCGGATCTGCTGGTCCGCAAACGGCGGCTGCTGTCCGACCCCAAACACCTGCTCGTTCCGCTGGTCCCGGTGTTCCTGTTCATCGACCTGCTGCTGCTGCTCGAACCGGATCTCGGCGGGGCGATCTGCGTGACCGTCGTGCCGTTGACCGTGCTGTGGGTGATCGGTACCCCGATGCGCCTCTACACCGGGATCCTGGGATTGATGGCCGCCGCGGCGGCGGTCCTCGCCGTGGTCGAGCCCTACCGCATCCGGCGCCTGCTGTCGTTCACCGATCCGTTCGCCGACGCGCACGGCGACGGTTTCCAGGCTGTGCAGGGCATCTATGCCCTGTCGACCGGCGGCTGGTGGGGGGAGGGCCTCGGAGCCTCCCGGGAGAAGTGGCCGCAGTTACTGCCCGCGGTGCACACCGACTTCATCCTCGCGATCATCGGCGAGGAACTCGGGCTGGTCGGCAGCTTGGTGGTGGTGGGTCTGTTCGGTGTGCTGGGATACGCGGGACTGCGGATCGCGCACCGTTGTGACGAGCTGTTCGTCCGGCTCGCCGCCGCAGGGGTCACCGCCTGGATCCTCGTCCAGGCGATGGTCAACATGGGTGCCGTCGTGGGTCTGCTGCCGATCACCGGCGTCACCCTTCCGCTGGTGTCGTTCGGTGGCTCCGCGTTGCTGCCGACCCTCGCGGCCCTCGGCATGCTGCTCTCCTTCGCCCGGTCCGAGCCGGCCGCGGCCGAGTTCTTGTCCCGACGGGCCGAGGAACGCCACGCCGCGCGTCTCGCCGCGGCCGGCCGGCGCCGCCAGCGCTGGCGGCGCCGCCGCCGGGGCCGCCGACCGGACCTCGGCCTCGTACCGGTCGACGGCGCGCGGTCGGGTCCGGTGGATCCGGTGCCGGAGCCCGGATCGGGGCGTTCGTCGGGGCGCATATCATCCCGCGTGCGGGCCCGGGTGACCGGGACCGGGCTGCCCGGGAGACGGCGTGATGTGTCATCGTCTTGACCGATGTTGCGAAGCGTAGTGCTCGCCGGCGGCGGGACAGCCGGCCACGTGGAACCCGCACTCGCCGTCGCGGACGCGCTGCGGGCGACCGACTCCCGGGTGCGGCTGACCCTGCTCGGCACCACGACCGGTCTGGAGGCGCGCTTGGTGCCCGCCC
>NZ_CDWWEW010000401.1:0-1647 GCF_977966315.1 Frankia sp. CeRuru1 | reverse complement strand
GTGGGGTTCGGTGGATACGTGTCCGCGCCCGCGTACCTCGCCGCCCGGCGCCGCGGCATCCCGATCGTGGTGCACGAGGCGAACCCGCTGCCGGGGCTGGCCAACCGGCTCGGCGCCCGGCTCACCCCGTTCGTCGCCACGTCCTACCCGAGCACGCCCCTGCGCGGCGCGACGCTCACCGGGATCCCGCTGCGGGGGGAGATCCTCACCCTTGACCGTTCCCCGGCCGCGATGCGGGCCGCCCGGGCGCGCTACGGGCTCGACCCACACCGGCCGACCCTGCTCGTCTTCGGCGGCTCGCAGGGCGCCCGCTCGCTCAACCAGGTGATGACGGCGGCGGCGCATCCCCTTGCCGCCGCCGGGATCCAGGTGCTGCACGCGACCGGGCCGAAGAACTTCGACGAGGTCGCCGCGGCGCTGCCCCTCGACCTGCCCACGCCGTACGAGCTGCGGCCGTACCTCGACCACATCCCCTCGGCCTATGCCGCGGCCGACATGACCCTGTGCCGGTCGGGCGCGATGACGTGCGCGGAACTCGCCGCGGTGGGGCTCCCGGCGGTCTACGTCCCCTTGCCGCACGGCAACGGTGAGCAGCGCCGCAACGCGCTGCCGACGGTGGAGGCCGGCGGTGGTCTCCTCGTCGAGGACGCCGAGCTCAGCGCGTCCTGGCTGCTCGAGAACGCGCTGCCGGTGCTCATCTCCGCCGAACGGCTGGCGAAGATGTCGGCCGCCTGTGCCGGCAGCGGCCATCCCCAGGCCGCCGCCGCGATCGTCGCCATGATCCGGGACGCCGCCGCCACCCGGCGGCGATCCCGCCCGCGGCACGCGGCTCCTTGACCGCTCCGCCGTCGCTGACCGCTGGGCAGCCAGGGGGCGCCCAACGCTGGCCGGTCACCGCAGCGTGACCAGCACGACCACCGGGATCTCCCGTTCCACCTGCTCCTGGTGGCCGCGGATTCCCGGCATCGTCTCGACCAGTGCCTCGTAGAGCCGCTGCCGCTCGTCCCCGGTGGCGGTCGACGCCTCGGCCTCGAATCGGTCGGTGCCGAGCTCCACCACGACTTTCGGCTCGGCCGTCAGGTTCTGGTACCAGTCCGGATGCCGCGGGGCGGCCATGTTGGACGCGAAGACGACGATGCGGCCGGGACCGCCGTCCACGACGTACCCCAGCGGGGTGGTGTGCTCCTTCCGGCTGCGCCGTCCGGTCGTCGTCACGAGCACCAGCCTGGAACCGGGCAGCGTCTTCTCCAACGCGCCGCCAGTCGCCCGGTACTCGGCGATCACGGTCTGGTTGACCGCCCTGACGTCGAAGCCAGGTCTGCGCGGGTCCTGCGTGTCGGCCATCGTCTCGATCCTCACCTGTCGCCGCCGGCCATGCCGGCGGGGGCGTGTTGCGGCAGTCAACCATCGACGCCGGGCAACAGCCGGCAGGATCATCGCCCGGGACGTCGCGCCGACGTTACCGGGCCCGCGGCGCGGCGCCGCTTTCACGCCGGGGAGGAGACGCCGTCTCACAGGCATCGGATGGCACTTCTTTGTATGAGAAAATTGAAGCTTTTCTTATTTTCGACAGTACCCCACCGCCGTTTGGACGGCCGTGGGGGAGTCGCAACCACGTATCCGTCGCGGCGTTGGCCGGCCTGCGGG
>NZ_CDWWEW010000400.1:0-4434 GCF_977966315.1 Frankia sp. CeRuru1 | reverse complement strand
CACCAATCCCCGTCCCGACCGCGCCGCACCGATCGTCACGGGACCGTTCGAGATCCGAACGGCCACTGAGCAGCCCCGGCCTCGGATCGGTGCCGCACGCCGCGCCGGGCCGCCGTGTCGGCGACGCTGGCGATCCTCGCCTGCGCCGTGCGCTGCGCACTGCCGCTCCTGGTCGGCGCAGGGCTGCTCACGACGGGAGCCGCCGCTGCGGTCAACCACACCCTGATCGCCGCCGGGATCGTCTTGGCCGTCCTCGCGGTCGTGTTGCTGGGATGGCCCTGGCGCCCCAAGACCGCCGCACATGCCAGGACGGCCGGGTGCTGCGGCTGGGGCGGCAGATGCGCCTGCTGACACCAGACAAGACCGTCACCGTCATCGCCGTACCGACCGCGGCCGGCAGGCACAGGCGACGGCGAGGCCAGCGGCGAGACCGCGTCCGCGCCACCCGCCCGACCGCAGCCTGGCGGCTCTCACCCGCCGGCGGTTCCACAGGCAGCACGACGAGGCCGGCGGGCCACGGCGTCCCGCCGCCGCCGATGGCGCCGGCATCCTCCGGGTCAGCCGTGGGCGTTCGACGGCGTCAGACTACCCCGTTGCCGACTGTTCCACAGTCGGCCCTGGGCCCTCGAAAGTGTCAGGCTGCTCCGATGCCGGCCGGCTCTGGCACCGCGGTGTCGAATGCGGCCTTGGTATCGCTGCGCAGCTGCGCGACAAGGGCTCGTGCAGTGCCCGCGCCGACGTGCAGGCGTTTGCGGAGGTTCTCGGCGGAGATCGGGCGGTGATGAAGCTGGGCGGGGTCAAACGGTCGTAGCGACGCCTCGATAGGATGATCGTGACGGCGTCGAGGGACTGGATGGTGGATGGGCCGGCGGGAGCAGTTGACCATCGAGGAGGCCCCCGGTTTCGCGGGCCAATACGACGTGATCAGCATGTACCACTACCTCGAGCACACCACCGACCCGAAGGCGGAGATGGCCGCCGCGGTGGCTGCGCTGCCGGAGGGCGGGCTGTTCTCCATCGAGCTGCCCGACCCTGACTCCACCTGGGCCAAGGTCCTGGGTAAGTGGTGGATCTCGTGGTTGCAGCCGCAACACCTGCACATGATCCCGATCGCCAACCTGCGCGCCGAGTTGGCGGCGCTGGGCATGACGGTGGTGTCCGAGCAGCGGGCCGAGCCGCACAACGGGCAGGACGTGGTGAGCGCCGCGGTGCTCTCGATCAACGCCGGGCTGATCGGCGGGGCGGACCTGGCTTGGCGCCCGGCGCCGCCCTCCAAGCTGAAGGCGGCGCTGCGGATGGTCGCGTTCAACGCGAGCGTGCCGGTGCTGGCCCTGGCCTACCTGGTCGACGTCGTCACCAAGAAGCTCGGCGGGCACAAGGGGGTGTCCAACACCTACCGGGTGCTGGCCCGCAGGAACCCGCAGTGATCCCCCGGCCCGGCGATGTGTCGCGGGTCACTTGATTGTTGAGGATTTGCCGGGTCGTGGACTTGACCTTGACACGGTGACAAGGTGTTGGCTTCGTGTCAGGAGGTGGTCCCGATGGCAACGACCAATCGAGCCACGCAGAACGAGCGCATCGCCAACGCCTTGGGGGCCGACGACGCGTCGATCCGACTGAAGGCCGCCATGGCCCTCGGGTCGAACCCGATCCCGGAGCAGCTGGACACCCTGATCGAGCGCTGTGCGGTGGAGCCGGACTTCTTCGTCCGCGACATGCTGTCCTGGGCGCTGATCCGGCTGCCCTCGGAGCTGACGCTGCCCCGGGTCCGCCAGGAGCTCGACTCCGAGCGCACCCAGGCCCGTAGCCAGGCGCTGCATACGCTGTCCAAGATCAAGGACAAGAGCGCCTGGCCGTGGATCACCAAGGAGATGTTCCACGACGCCGACGACGAGATCGCCCGCACCGCGTGGCGTGCCGGTGTGGTCCTCGTCCCGGACGAGGAGCGCGCGACCCTGGCCGCCGAGCTGGTGCAGGAGCTCGGTCGCGGCGACCGGAACATCCAGCTCAGCCTGAGCCGGTCTCTGGTGGATCTGGGCGAGGTCATCGAGCCCGCGCTGGCTGAGGCGGCGGTGCACCCGAATCCCGCGGTGGCCGCGCACGCCAAGGCGACCGAGATCCTGCTCAAGGACCCGGACGCGGGCTTCGAGGGCGCCATCGACGAGGCCAAGCGCGTTGTCCTGATGGGCCCGCAGCACGCGGCGGCCGCGGCCTCCACCGCGGCGGCCAAGGGGGTCAAGGGCATCCCGGACGCCCCCGAGGGCCCCGCCGAGCAGGCCGAGTAGGGATCGCGGCTTGCTGATCGGAGACGTCGCTCACCAGTCGGGGGTGAGTACCCGGATGCTCCGGCACTACGACGCCCTCGGTCTGGTGCGGCCCACCGGCCGCACCACCGGGGGCTACCGGGAGTACTCCGCCGAGGACGTACGCCGGATCTTCCACGTGGAGAGCCTGCGGTCCCTCGGGCTGTCGCTCAAGCAGATCGGGCGCGCGCTGCAGGACCCGGCGTTCACCCCGTCCGGCCTGGTCAGCGACCTGATCAAGTGGACGGAGGACCGGCTGGAGCGGGAGCAGGAGCTCCTCGAGCGCCTGCGGGCGATCGAGGCGTCCGCGCCCACCGGCTGGCAGGGCGTGCTGCGGATCGTGGACCTCATGCAGGGCCTCACCTCCAGCAGCGCGGCCCGAAGGCAGCAGACTGTGCTGTCCCGACCCGGTGGGGACGACGCCCCGGCCGAAGTGCTGGCCGGCGCGGTCCTCGCCGAGTCCGACCCGAACGTGGCCGGTGCCCTGCGCTGGGCGCTGGCCCGCTCGGGCGGCGACGGCGTGGCGACCCTGACGGCGGGCGCGCGCTCGCCCGAGGTTGACGTCCGCCGCCGGGCCGTCCGCGCGATCGGTGAGCTGTCGGACGCCCCGGGCACGACGTCGGTGCTCGCCGACGCGCTCGGCGACCCGGACTCCACCGTCCGCGCGCACGCCGCGCTGGCGCTGGGCAGGCGGGGGGCGATCGCGGCCGTCCCGGTGCTCATCGACATGGTGGTCGAGGGCGCGAAGGACGTGGAGGCGGGCGAGGTCCTGGGCATGCTCTCGACCGAGTCCGACTGCGCCGAACGCATCCTCGCCGGCCTGACCGCCCAGCTGCGCGCGCACGCGGCCGACTCGGTGGTTCGCATCCGGCTCACCCAGGCGTTGGTCGAGCTGGCCGGGACCACGGCGCAGGAAGTCCTCCGGGACCTGACCCGCGACGAGGACCGCGCGGTCGCCCTCGTGGCATCGGCGTTCGTCGGCGTCCTGGAAGACCGCGCCCCAGAAGAATCCTGACGGTGGGCGGTCGCTTGTGGATGTCCACAAGCGACCGCCCACCGTGTAAAATCTAATGGGGACAGTTCGCCGTTGGGGCCACGCACACGCGCGGGATGCATTCGGTCTGTGCGGAACACCGCCCCTGCTTGCGCGCGGTGGGACGAATTCGCCTGCGGCGGGGGAATCCCCAGCCAGGCCGTCGAACGCCGTAGCGGTGCGATGCGAGTACCGCGTCGCACCGCGCTTGACCGTCTCGGGCGTACGGAGCGTGGATACACCTACGCTGCCGAACCGACGGCGCTCAAATATCAAGCCAGGTAAGGGAAAGGAGCGCGAGATAGCCGGTGAAGACAGCCCCGCTCCGCGCACCGAATCCACTCAGGACACCCGCGAGTCGCGTTCTGCATCCGGCACGAGGCGGTCAAGGACGTCGCGGTCGCCCTGCGTGACGAGGACACCGAGTTCGCGAAGCTTGTCGCCTCTGTCATCGCGTCCGGTGACACCGTGCCCTCGCTCAAGGAGGCGCGGGCCTTCCTCGCGCGGAGTGTCCCAGAGTACATGCTGCCCAATGCCATCGTCCCGATAATGGAGATGCCGACCACGCCGAGCGGGAAGCTGGACCGCGGGAAGCTGCCCTGGCCAGGGCCTTGGCAAAGTTGTCGATTAGCAAACAAGCTTCATGATCGTTTCTAGTGGGCGTTCAGGGCGGCGGGCGTGATGACGGACTCCCGCGGCGATGTTCGTGACACCGGTCAGGCGCAGGATGATGATCGCGAGGTTGCGCAGGCTGGCCATGACCTGGGGTGCGTTACCGGTCCGGACCTGACTGAGGTCCTCACCGAAAGTCACATCGCGGACCCAGTGCAGCCGGTTCTCCACGTGCCAGTGCTCCCGGGTGAACGCGGCGAGCTGGGCCGGGCTGGCCTGGTGAGTCGGCAGACTCGTGACCAGGTAAGCGACCTCGGTCTCGGCCGGTCCTTCGGTGAGCGGCTGACGGCGGCGGGTGATCCGCACCGCTTGCACGGCGTGCGGGAACAGCAGTCCGGCGCGGACCTCGGTGGCTTTCACCACGCGCCGTTCGCGGCGGCCGTGACCCCGCTCCACGGCACGCGCGGCGGTCCTCACCTGCCCCCC
>NZ_CDWWEW010000399.1:0-4441 GCF_977966315.1 Frankia sp. CeRuru1 | reverse complement strand
CGACCCGTCGGCGGACGACGGCCCCTCGGGCAGCGAGGAGTTCCCGGCGTCCGGGGATGCCGCGCCGTCGGCTTCGGGGACGGAGGTGGACCGCCGACCCATCACCGGCGCCGGCAGAACCGGCACGGGCAGGTCGAACCACAGGTACTTCCCTGACTCGACCGCCACCGTCCCCCAGCTGCCCGCCAACGTGTCGAGAACCAGCAGGCCGCGACCGCCCTCGGCGTCCGGCGCGGCCTCACGCCGCTGCGGCAGGACCGTCGAGGTGTCCGACACGGACGCGTGGATCAGACCGGGCCGTATCTCGATGAGCAGCCACAGCGGCGGCTGCCCGTACTTGACCGCGTTCGTCACGAGCTCACTGACGAGCAGCTCGGCGGTGCCGCGCACGTCCTCGGGAAGGTCCGCCAGCCGGATGCCCTCACGGAGCACCCTGCGGGCCTGCGGGACGGCGGAGGGCAGATAGGGGAGCTCGGCGAGTATGTGGGTTGCGGGTGGGCAACTGGACGTTGCCTGCCGTACCACATCCATCGGGACCGAAAACGCGCTCATCGACCACCAAGCCTGTGCGAGGATATCGAGGTGGCTCTACCCACTGGGTGGGGATTGAAGCCTCTGTTTCCGGATCGCACCTCTTGAGGCCATGCCGATACGGCATCCGGCACGGCGCCCGGTGGTGTCTCCTCTCCGTGGGCCCTTCGTGCCCGTGGGGCCCGGGCCTTCGTGCCCGTGGGGTCCGGGGGGCCCGCAGTACGCCCGCGGGCGTACCGGAGGTGCCCTCGGAGGTAGCCCGGAGCGCCCATCATGCCGGTCAGCCGGGCACGCGCGCCACGAGGATCGCGACGTCGTCGCGCAGGTTGCCGCCGGCGAACCGCTCGGCGGCGGCCAGGACGCGATCCGCGATCCCCTGCGCTGACAGTCCCGCGCACCCCCCGATCGCGTCGAGGAGCCGGTCCTCGCCGAGCAGCTTCCCGCCATTGCGGGCCTCGATCACCCCGTCGGTGTAGAAGACCAGTGACTCGCCCGGGCGCAGGACGATCTCGAACCCCGGAAACGAGACCTCGTCGTCGTCGAGGACGCCGAGCAGGGTTCCCGGGCGACCGACGAGCGAGGCGTGCCCGTCAGCGTGCAGCACCACCGGCTGGGGATGGCCGGCGAGGAACAGCCGCAGTCGGATCCCGGTGCTGGTGCTGGTGCTGGTGCTGGTGCTGGTGCTGGTGTCGGTGTCGGTGTCGGCGGACTCGCTCCCCGCGGGTCCGCCGGCCGGCGCCATGATCGCGGCGGCGGCCAGGGTGCAGAACCGGCTCTGCCCGTTCGGATGAGACGACGTGGCGTCGCGCAGGGTCCGGTTCAACTCGAGCAGCACCTCGCCGAGCTCCGTACCCCGGCCCGTCAGCAGCCGCAGGACGGCGCGGGCCACCCCGGTCACGGTGGCGGCCTCTGCACCCTTGCCACAGACGTCGCCGATGGCGATCGTCCAGCCGAGCGGACCCGACAGCAGGTCGAAGAAGTCGCCGCCGACGTCGAGACCCGCCGACTGCGCGGCGCCATAGGCGGAACCGAGATCCAGTCCCTCGATCATCGGCAGCTCCGGTGGGCGCAGACCCGCCTGGAGCGTGCCGGCCAGTTCCACCTGCCGGCTGTAGAGCCGGGCGTTGTCGACCGCGAAGGCGGCCCGGCGCGCGAGGTCGGCGAGTAGATCGATCTCGTCCGCGGCGAAGGCGTTGCCCTCGGGGCGGCCGAGCGCGAGCACCCCGAGTACCCGCCGCCGGGCCCGCAGTACCATCACGAGCGCCGGTCCGCCGAGCGCGGTCAGCGAACGCACCCGGTCTCCGCTCGCGGAGCGCACCGCCGCCATCAACAGGCCGTCCGGGTCGACCGCGGCAGCGGTGAGGGCGCCCGCCGCGTTCTCCTCCGCGTGCGCCGCCGCCCACAGGGCGGGATCGGCGTTCTCCCGGTGCAGGTACACCGCGCACCACTGGGCCAACCGTGGGACCGGCAACCGCGCGAGCAGCGCCAGCGAGCGGCTCAGGTCCAGGCTGCCCGCCAGCAGATCGGACGCCTCGGCGAGGAAGGACAGCATCCCGATGCGGCGTTCCTCGGCGCGTCGCATGTCGCCGCCGCCGAGGGCCAGGGCCATCCATCGGGTCGTCAGGCGGATGCGTTCCACGTCCAGCCCGGCCGCCGCGGCGGCATCCGTCCAGCGGACCTCGCCAGAGACCTCCGCTCCGCCCGAACCGCCGGTGCCGCCCGAACCACTCGGGCGGCCGCCGGCCGCCGGCCAGAGCAGCAGTTCGCCGAGGCTCTCCTGCGTCGGATCCAGCGGGAACGAGAGCGCCTCGGTGACCGAGCTGACGGCCCCAAGCGTGGCCACGGTCTCCAACCGGCCGCCGTCGCGCCCGGGACGCCGCACCAGCCCAGCGGTTACCGCGAGCGCGTCCACCAGTTGCGCGAGCAGTTCGTTGACCTCGCCCTCGGCGGTGAGGGCACGGGCGGTGTCCCGGGCTATCAGCCGGACCGGACGCGCCGGTACCACGGGGGCCGGGGCCGCGCAGGGCGCGGGACTGGTCACAGCCACAGCGGGACTGGTCACAGCCACAGCGGGACTGGTCACAGCCACAGCGGGCGAGGACGAGGACGCGGACGACGAGGCACCGGTGGCCTCGTCGTCGCCCGCCGCCGGGGTGTGCGAGCCGTCGCCGACGGTTCCCAGGCGGAACCAGACGGTCTTGCCGCCGCGGCCGTGCTCGGTCCCCCAGCTCGTCGCGAGCGCGTCAACGAGGGCGAGGCCGCGGCCGTCCTCGCGCAGCCCGTCGATGCCGAAGTCGGCGTCCCCGACCTTCTTTACCCGGGCCATGCCGATGCGGACCGGATGCCGGTCGGCAACCCCGACCCGCACGCCGTCACCGTCCGCGCGCACCTCCACGGTGGCCGAGGTGCCCGCGTGCACGACGACATTGGTGACCAGCTCGGTGACGAGCAGAAGCGCGGAGTCCAACAGGTCGTCGTCCAGCCGCCCGTGCAACGCCTCGAGCAGGAAGCGCCGGGCGGCCCGGGGGGAGTCGGGCGTCGGTGGCAACGCGATGGCGCGCGCCGGCATCGTCCCACCCCCTGCTGCGCCATACATGTGCTCAGTCTCTCCTGCGTTGTCCATCGTGAGGCGGATACTGGCGGCTGGTGTCACCTGTCCACCGACGCCGCCCCACGCTGGTGCCGGTGGGAGACCGCCCTTGACCCGGGTCCTCCGCCCGGCCCGGGATCCGGGACGATCGTGTCGACCGAGCTCAGGTAGGAGACCAATGAGCCCCGCATACGACCCGCAACCCTCGGCTCGTCATGATCTGGATGCACCCGGCGGTGACGCTACCGCGACCATCGTGCCCCATGCATCCCTTCCCGCGGACGACACTCGGGCGCCGATGGCCGCCGCCGACGAGCTGATCGCGGATCTCCTGCACGGGCTGACCCGCCTGTGCGAGGGCGACTTCTCGACCCGCCTCGCGGCGCGGGACGGCTACGCCGGTGACGTGGTGCGCAAGTTCGACGAGCTGGCCGCCATCCAGGAGCGCCACGCGCGTGAGTTGGCCCGGGTCAGCAAGGTGATCCGCCGTGACGGCCGGCTCACCCTGCGGATGGAGGATCTGGGCAGCCCCGGCGGCTGGTCCGACATGACGCGGGCGGTGAATTCCCTCATCGACGACCTGGCCCGGCCGACCCACGAGGTGGCGCGGGTCATAGCGGCGGTGGCCGAGGGGGACCTGTCCCAGCACATGGCGTTGGAGATCGCCGGCCAGCCGGTGCGTGGGGAGTTCCTGCGGATCGGCACCACGGTGAACACGATGGTGGACCAGTTGTCGTCGTTCGCGGACGAGGTGACCCGGGTCGCCCGTGAGGTGGGCACGGAGGGCAACCTGGGCGGGCAGGCCAAGGTCAAGGGCGTCTCGGGGGTCTGGCGGGACCTCACCGAGTCGGTGAATTCGATGGCGGGCAACCTGACCAGTCAGGTCCGCAACATTGCTCAGGTTACCACCGCGGTTGCGCAGGGTGATCTGAGTCAGAAGATCACCGTGGACGCCCGCGGCGAGATCCACGAACTGAAATCGACCGTCAACACGATGGTCGACCAGCTCTCCGCGTTCGCCGACGAGGTCACCCGGATGGCCAAGGAGGTCGGCACCGAGGGCAAGCTAGGCGGCCAGGCACAGGTCAAGGGCGTTTCCGGGGTCTGGCGCGACCTGACCGACTCGGTCAACGTCATGGCCGGCAACCTCACCACCCAGGTTCGCAGCATCGCCGAGGTCGCGGCGGCCGTGGCCCGCGGCGACCTCACCCGGCAGATCACCGTCGACGCCCGGGGTGAGGTCGCGGGCCTCGCGCACACCCTGAACACGATGGTGGACCAGTTGTCGTCGTTCGCGGACGAGGTGACCCGGGTCGCCTG
>NZ_CDWWEW010000398.1:0-4443 GCF_977966315.1 Frankia sp. CeRuru1 | reverse complement strand
CATGGGGGATGTCTCCGGGGCGGCGGGCCTCCTGGCGCGCATCGTCCGCCGCGAGGAACGCACGAGCGTCCTGCGGCGCACCCCCGACGACAGCGATCCGGTGGAACGCCCGATCGTCGCGAACGCCGACGTCCTGGTCATCGTCTGCGCGGTCACCGATCCGCCGCCGCGGCCCGGCCTGATCGACCGGTGCCTGGTCGCCGCCTACGACGGCGGGCTCTCCCCGGTCCTGTGCCTGACCAAGACGGATCTCGCGGATCCGGTACCGCTGGTCGAGCTGTACCGCCCGCTCGGGCTCCCCGTCGTGACCACGCGCCCCGGTGGGGACCTGCACGCGCTGCTGGAGCTGCTGACCAATCGGGTCAGTGTGCTGTTCGGGCACAGCGGGGTCGGCAAGTCCACCCTGGTGAACCGGCTGGTGCCGGCGGCGGACCGGGCGATCGGCGAGGTCAACGCCGTGACCGGCCGCGGCCGGCACACCTCGTCGGCCGCTGTCGCACTGCTGCTGCCCCAGGGGGGCACTGTTGTGGACACCCCGGGTGTCCGGTCGTTCGGGCTCGGCGCGGTGTCCCCGGAGCGGGTGCTGCGGGCCTTCGAGGACCTCGCCGCGGCCGCCGCGCACTGTCAGCCCGGATGCGAGCACCTGGCGCCGTCCCCCGACTGCGCCCTGGACTCGGCGGTGCGGGACGGCCATGCCGACGCTGCCCGGCTGGCGAGCCTGCGCCGGCTGCTCGGCGCCCGCGGAGCATCGCCTTGATCGCAATAGATCGGGAGATTAGTCACACTCACCCCGCCACCCGGTGCCCGCCGCCCGGGACCACCGACGCGCGGTGGGGCTCGGCTCGTAGTCTCGCAGGCGTGACCCCGCCTAACCCCACCTCCGTGAGCATCGAACCGACCGCGGACTCCGACACCGTCGCCATCGCCGACGATCTGGCCCTCGCGCTCAGCCTCGCAGACGCCGCCGACCGGATCACTCTTTCCCGATTCCAGGCAGTAGACCTGCATGTCGAGTCGAAGCCGGACAACACCCCGGTCTCCGACGCCGACACCGCCGTCGAGTCCATGATCCGCGAACGGCTCGCTGTGGCCCGGCCGGGCGACGCCGTGCTCGGCGAGGAGGAGGGTCTCGTCGGATCGGGCGCCCGCCGGCGCTGGATCCTGGACCCCGTCGACGGCACCAAGAACTTCGTGCGCGGCGTGCCCGTCTGGGGCACCCTGCTCGGGCTCGAGGTGGACGACGAGATGGTCGTCGGGGTCGCGAGCGCCCCGGCGATGAGCCGACGGTGGTGGGGAGCCCGGGGCACCGGTGCCTTCACTCGCGACGCCACCGGCGACACCCGTGCCCTGAAGGTCTCCTCGGTCACCAGCCTGGGTGACGCCTTCCTGTCCTTCGCCTCCGTCGAAGGCTGGCAGACCGCCGACCGGCTGGAGGAGTTCCTCCACCTCGCCGGCCAGGTCTGGCGGACCCGCGCCTACGGCGACTTCTGGTCACACATGATGGTGGCCGAGGGCGCCGTGGACCTCGCCTGCGAACCCGAGGTGTCGCTCTGGGACATGGCCGCGCTCCAGGTCATCGTCGAGGAGGCCGGCGGCCGGTTCACCGACCTGGGCGGACGCCGGGGACCGGGACACGGCACGGTGCTCACCACCAACGGGCATCTCCACGACGTCGCGCTGCAGTCGTTCAACGGCTCTTCATGATCGGTTTTGCGCATCGTGGTTCCCCCGCCCCCGGCCAGCGGGAGAACTCCCTGCCCGCGTTCCGTCGTGCCCTGGCCGGCGGGGCGAGTGGGCTGGAGTCGGACGTCTGGCTCACCGCCGACGGCGTTCCGGTCCTGCATCATGACGGTGTGTTCGGCCCGCCCGGGCGGCGTCGGCGGATTCCCGACCTGACCGCCGACCGCCTGCCGGGGTGGCTGCCGACCCTCGCGGAGTTCTACGCGGAGCTGGGTACGTCCTTCGAGTTCAGTCTTGACCTGAAGGGCCCGCCAGGCAGTTGGGCGGACGCGGCGGCGGCCGTCGCCGCCGTCGCCCGCGAGGCCGGTGGCGGCGAGGCGGCGAGGCGGCTGTGGCTGTGCGGCGGGCTCACGGACCTCGCGAAATACCGACCGCTGGATGACGATGTCCGGCTGGTGAACTCGACGTCGATCCGCGATATCGTCGCCGGTGGCGGAATGACCGCGTACGGCGATGAACTCCGGGCCGTCGGAGTCACCGCCCTCAACCTGCGCGCGCGTGAATGGACCCCGCCCCGGGCCGGCATCGTCGGTGTTCTCCACAACCTGGGTATCGCCGTGTTCGGGTGGGATGCGCAACGAACAACCACACTGACCCGGCTAGCCGGATACGGGCTCGATGCGGTCTACAGCGACCATCTACGCCGGCTGGTACGCGTGACGGGTGCCACCCGGGCATAGCCAGCAGGGGTGCCCGGCGACGCGACTGTCGTAGGTGCGCCGAGGTCAGACGAATTGGGTAGCCAACCAGGCGAAGTCGTTGATTCAGTTGTGCGCAGAGTGACGCGGCTCCGGCACACCGTCATATCACTGCTGGTTAGGATAGCGTCGCGCAGGCTATAACCGGCGTCACCCTCGAGCGCCAGGGAAAGATCGGTTCCCCGAACCTGCGGATTGACCCACGAAAGGGATAACACTCACTCCCGCGCCGGCGGCCGACGATGGCGCACCGTGGCACTTTCTTGGCACCGGGATGGCGGGAGGCTGCACTCAGTCCTCCTCTGCGACTTTCAGCATCTGCTCCGGAAACCCGGTGCGTTCCGCCACATGCTCGACGGAGTATCCCTGTCGTACCAGGTCACGAGCCTGTTCCAGGGTCCAGCCCCGACCGGGGTCGACCCGGCGGACAACCACCTCACTCGCCTGGCGCCGTTCCTGGGGCCAGCTGAGTCGTGCACGGCGTGCCAAGGGTCGACCTCCGAGATTTGAGAGGACTTTGGTGTTACGCCACCAAGGATAGGCCATATTGACGCCGGCCTGCCCGTTGAACTCCACGATAGCGGGTGCCGAGCAGTTAATGCAGACCCGCGCCGGAAGACAGCGCATCACGCGAAGACCCTGGCCCGAACAGGCGACACGCCAAGAGGTACGAGAGTCCTTGATCCTCGGCTGGCCGGATCCATCGGTGACCGGGAAGACCTTCCGCGAGAGCGGTTCAGCCGAGAACGGCACCGACGCATCTCGCCGGGCGACTTCCCGCAAGGCATGGCTATGGATGGCCAACTGGGTCGTCGATGCATAGCGGGTCCACCCCGATGCGACGGGTCACCTCGGTGAACGTATAACGGCGGATCCCGGCCCCGCCATGGCCGGCGGCCGTGCCCGTTTATCGGCTCCGGGTGAGGCCACGACCCACGGCTTCCGCCGGGGTCGAACGCGCGCCCGACGGCTGGGCTGCGGCCCCGGATGCTTCCGTGGTCCTAGTCGAGCGGCCGTGCTCACGCAGCATCGCCCGCCACTGCTGCGGGGAGTGACTCGCCGGCCGGGTGGTCGCCAGAAAATCCTCGAGAACCGCCCGGAAGCGTTCGGGGTCAGTGTGATGGGGGAAATGCCCGGCACCGGCGAAGATCTCCAGGCGGCTCCCCGGCATCGCCTCGTGCGCCATCCACGCGTGCTCAGCCGGGATGACGGCATCCCGGTCACCCCAGACGATCAGCGAGGGCATCCCAGCGGCGAGGTAGCACCGGTCCAGCATCGTGATGGACTGCCCATGCCCGTCCACCGCCGACCGTAGCGTGCGCAGGAACGCCGCCCGCGCGGTGGGTACGCCCAGCGAGTCGAAGACGTTCAGGAGATCGTCGGCGTCCCGCCCGAGATCGGTGTGCAGCAGGCGCAGCGCGTGCATTCCGGCCCAGCCGGCGACCCGCACCGGCGGCATGCCGATCAGGGACAGCAGCGCCCCGGCTCCAGGCACGGCCGCCGCCCGCAGCGCGGGATGCAGGTGTGGCCCGACCCCGCCGGTGGCGACCAGCACCAACCGCTCGCAGCGCTCCGGGAACTGGTAGGCGAACTGCATGGCCACCCCGCCGCCCAGCGAGTGCCCGACGACCGTGGCGCGCTCGATCCCGAGGATGGTGAGCAGGTCACGCATCCCGCACGCGTAGCCGGCCACCGAGTAGTCACCGCGCGGTTTGTCCGACTCCCCGTGTCCCAGCAGGTCGGGGGCGATGACGGTGTGCCGGCGGGCCAACTCCGGGATGATCGAGGCCCAGGTGCGCGCATTGTCCCCGATGCCGTGGATGAGCAGCAGAACCGGGCCGCGCCCGGCCCGCAGATAGCACCGCCGGTACCCGTGGACCGTGACGAAGCGGGAGGTCAGCGGGCTCACCCGGGGCACGCCGTAGGCACGGCCGCCTTCGGTGCTCGTCATCCCGTCTGCCGATGCCACGACCGAGGCTGGATTCTTCCTCACTCGCCACCACCC
>NZ_CDWWEW010000397.1:0-4449 GCF_977966315.1 Frankia sp. CeRuru1 | reverse complement strand
TGAGTAGACGTCGCAAGACGTCGCCCTCATGCGGCTTGCTGGCTTCTTGCGAAATTCTGGAGGATGCTCGTCAGTTACTCCCCAGACGGGGGCTGCCGTACATCTGCCACATAACGCCCCTCAAGGGGGGCGGTCACCGACCGCATCCGTGGTGTTCGGCGGATCCGGTGTCTCGCTGACAGAGAGAACATTACGGGTGGATGACGGGGGACGTCAAATCAATCCCTCGCCAAGATATGTGATGTACGTCACACCTTCCCAAGACTGGTTCGTTGTGATCTTTTGATATGGGAGGCTTGCTGGTCTGGGCCAGAGCTCTGGACCCCCGGAACACTCGTACAGAGCATCACCGGGTCGACTCACCTGGGTCGACGCGGCGACCGCGGGCTGCTGACCGTCGCCTCGCCAGCGAGCCAGAATCGCCAGGGCCATTCGGCCGCCACCCGGATCCCCACCCGGGGGCCGAGGCAGACCCGGCCGCCGGAGATACCGGGCGGGCCGGGAGGACGGATCCCCCGGCCCCCGGCCAGTGCCACCGTGATCGGCCCCGCGCCGGTGACCGGGGTTCCACTCAGTGCGCCGGTCACGGCGAGCGCCCGTCCCAACCGGCCGGGGCCACGCGCTAGGTCCGCCTCGACCAGGTGTGGGAAACGGCCCGCTACGAGGTCGCGACCCGCCACGACCTCTCCGGAGCGCAGGAGCACGGCCGACGCCGAACCGACCGGTCCGCACACCACGTTCAGACACCAGTGGACGCCGTAACTGAGGTAGACGTAGGCCCGTCCCGGCGGTCCGAACATGACGGCCGCGCGCGGCGTCGGGCCGCGATAGGCGTGCGAGGCGGGATCATCCAGCCCCCCGTACGCCTCAACCTCGGTGATCCGAACGGCGACCGGCCCGTGCCGGACCGTCGCACCAAGAAGGGCCGGTGCGACGACCAGAACGGGCCGGTCGTAGAAGTCCACCCCGTCCGGCGCGGCACCGTCCGTCGGTGCCATGCCGGGCGAGGATTCGGGTAGCGCCGTCAACCCACCGCCCAGGCCTGGTCCCGGTCCAGCACCGGACGCAACGCGGCGATCTGCTCGCGGACCCGGTCGGGAGCGGTCCCGCCGGGTGCCGAGCGGGCCTCCAGCGCTCCCCGCACCGACAGCACCTCGCGCACGTCCGGGGTGAGCAGCGGGTTGATCACGCCGAGATCGTCGTCCGGCACCTCGTCGAGATCGACGTCGTGGGCCACGCACCACGACACGAACTGGCCGACCGCCTCGTGCGCCTGACGGAACGGCACCCCTCGGCGCACCAGGTACTCGGCGACATCCGTGGCCAGCGCGAAGCCGTCGGGCGCCGCGGCGACGAGCCGCTCGCGACGGACCCGCATGGTCGCAACCGTGCCGGTCAGCGCGGGCAGCACCAGCAGCAGGGTGTCGACCGCGTCGAAGACCGGCTCCTTGTCCTCCTGCAGATCGCGGTCGTAGGCGAGCGGCAGTCCCTTGAGAGTGGCCAGGAAGCCGGTCAGATCCCCGATGAGCCGGCCGGACTTCCCCCGGGCCAGCTCCGCGACGTCCGGGTTCTTCTTCTGCGGCATGATCGAGCTACCGGTCGCGAAGGCGTCGTCCAGTTCGACCCAGCCGAACTCCCTCGTCGTCCAGAGCACGATCTCCTCGCCGAGCCGCGACAGGTGCACTCCGATCAGGGCCGCCACGAACAGGAACTCGGCGGCGAAGTCCCGGTCGGAGACCGCGTCGAGGGAGTTGGCGAACGCCCGGTCGAACCCCAGCTCCGCGGCCACCCCCTGCGGGTCGAGCGGCAGCGAGGAACCGGCCAGTGCCCCGGCCCCCAAGGCGCTCACCGACGCCCGGGCGTCCCAGTCGCGCAACCGGTCGATGTCCCGGACGAACGCCTGCACGTGTGCCAGCAGCTGATGACCGAAGGAGATCGGCTGGGCGTGCTGCAGGTGGGTCATCCCGGGGGCCGGGGTATCGACGTGCTGCTCGGCAAGCACAACCAGCGCATGGGACAACTCGGTCAGCCGCGCGGCCACCTCGCGGGCCGAGTCCCGCAGGTAGAGCCGCAGGTCGGTGGCGACCTGATCGTTGCGGCTCCGGCCGGCCCGCAGCTTTCCGCCCAGCGTTCCAAGCCGTTCGAGCAGACCGCGTTCGAGGGCGGTGTGGACGTCCTCGTCCTCGACGGTCGGGCGGAACCGGCCCTGGGTGACCGCGTCGGAGAGCTCGTCCAGGGCGGCGAGCATCGCCGCGAGCTCGTCGGCGTCGAGCAACCCGGCCCGGTGCAGGACCCGGGCGTGCGACTTCGACGCGAGCAGGTCGTAGGGCGCCAGCCGCCAGTCGAACTGGACGCTTATCGACAGCCGGGCGAGCGCCTCCGCCGGGCCGCCGGCGAAGCGCCCGCCCCACAGCCGCATCGGCGCCCCGTCCCCGGGCGCCCCGTGCGTCGTGTCGTTCCCGCCGGACGGGTGCGTCGCGGTCACGGGTTCAGCCGCTGCTCGCGCGCCGCCCAGACCTTCGTCGGCAGGCCCCAGAGCTCGATGAACCCGCGGGCATCGCGCTGGTCGAACTGGTCGCCGGCGTCGTAGGTGGCCAGTGCGTAGTCGTACAGACTGGCCGGGCTGCGCCGGCCGACGACCTGGGCGACGCCACCCACCAGCCGGATCCGCACCTCCCCGGACACTCCGGCGCTGGCGGAGTCGACGAAGGCGTCCAACGCGCTCTTCAGCGGCGAGTACCACAGACCGTCGTAGACGATCTCACCCCACCGCTGGTCGATGCCCCGTTTGAACCGGGCGACATCCCGCTCGAGCGTGAGGTCCTCGAGGTCCCGGTGGGCCGTCAGCAGCGTGATCGCCGCCGGGCACTCGTAGATCTCCCGGCTCTTGATGCCGACGAGCCGGTCCTCGATCAGGTCGATCCGGCCCACGCCGTGGGCGCCCGCCCGGACGTTGAGCTCGGCGACGAGATCGGCGAGCGGGAGGGAGCGCCCATCCAGCCCCACCGGGACACCGTCAGTGAACGAGATGGTCACCTCGTCGGGGGTCCGCGCGACGGTGGGGTCCGCGGAGTAGACGAAGACGTCCTCCGGCGGCTGGGCCCACGGGTCCTCGAGGACGCCGCACTCGGCGGTGCGGCCCCACAGGTTCTGGTCGATGGAATACGGCGATTTCTTCGACACGTCGATCGGCAGGCCGCGTTCCTCCGCGAAGGCGATCGCCTTGTCCCGGGTCATCCCCGAGTCGCGCACCGGGGCGAGCACGCTCAGCCCGGGGGCGAGCGCCGCCACCCCGACCTCGAAGCGCACCTGGTCGTTGCCCTTGCCGGTGCAGCCGTGCGCGATGGCGTCCGCCCCGTGCTCGCGGGCCGCGGCGACCAGATGCCTGACGATGACAGGTCGCGACAGCGACGAGATCAACGGATACCGGTCCATGTAGAGTGCATTGCTCTTGATCGCCGGAGCGACGAAGGACTCGGCGAACTCCTCGCGGGCGTCGACGACGATCGACTCGACCGCGCCACAGGTGAGGGCGCGCTGCCGGATGGCCTCGAGGTCCTCGCCGCCCTGGCCGACGTCGACCGCCAGCGCGACGACGTCGGCGCCGGTCTCGGCGCCGATCCAACCGATGGCCACGGACGTGTCGAGGCCGCCCGAGTAGGCAAGCACGACGCGTTCGGTCACAGTGCTTATCTCCTTATGTTGATTTATATCGAATCATGTTGAATTATTAGAAATCACGCCGAATTAGTCAAAAAAGCCGATGAGTGCTATTTTTAGCAAAAATCAGCATTGTGTTTATCGAGGGTGCTGGGAAGGCCGGTTCACGGCGTCGCCGGTGCACCGCTACGCATCCTGGTCCGGCACGGCGGACGGTCCCGTCGACGCTCCACGCGCCCGGCCGTCGGCGAGCCACAGGAGATGGGCGGCGAGTGCCGGCCCCCTCGGGCCGGCATGCCCTCCCTGACCAGCTGGCTCTCCCGAACCGATGGGATCTCCCGGGCCGACGGAACTCTCCGGACGGACCGGGGCCTCGGCTGCGGGAGCCGACCGGCAGACGACGAGCACCGTGTCGTCCCCCGCGATCGTGCCCATGACCCCCGGGAGCGCCTCCCGGTCGAGCACCGAGGCGAACAGCTGCGCGGCGCCCGACGGCGTGCGCAGCACGACCAGGTCGCCGTTGGCCTCCGCGGAGACCAGCAGTTCCTCGCAGAGCCGGGTGAGCGACAGCCGGACGATCTCCGCCGGCGCGAGGTTCGCCTCGACCGCGTAGACCAGGCCGCCGTCCGGACCGCGCACCTTGGTCGCCCCGATGTCCTCCAGATCACGGGACAGGGTTGCCTGGGTAACCTGGACGCCCTCGGCGGCCAGCAGACGCGCGAGCTCGGTCTGTGAACGCACGCCGCGCTGACCGATCAACGCCGCCAGCCGAGCCTGACGGGCGTGCTT
>NZ_CDWWEW010000396.1:0-4504 GCF_977966315.1 Frankia sp. CeRuru1 | reverse complement strand
TCCGGGAGCTCGCCGGCGTCCAGGACGACGGCGAGCTCCCGGATGTCCCGGAGCAGCGTGGCCACGCTCGCCGGGTCCGCCGCAGGCCAGCTAGATCATCGCCGTTTGCGGCTGGTGACACGTTTCTTACCGGCACCCCGACAAGCGCGGCCGGATCATCGCCAAGGGCGGCGCCATCGAGTGGATCCACTGGCAGTCCGGCGCGGCCCAGCTGCTGCCCCGCCTGATCGCCGGCCGCACCCAGGGCCCGCTGTTCCTCACCGAGCGCCGCGCACCCGAGGGCATCCCGACGATGGACGTCTGCCCGGTGACGGGACGAGCCCGGCTGTCCTACCGGCGAGCTGAGGAGATCTTCGAGGAGAGCACCCGGCTGCTGGCAAACCCCCTCGCCCAGCCCGACCAGCGGAACGACCTGCAGGGCTTCACGCTGCACCGCTGGCGTCACTCAAGCCTCACGCACGACGCGGAGAACGGCACCAGCACACCGATGCTGCTGGCCCGCTCCCGGCACGCCTCCGTCCGCTCACTGGAGCGGTACGCCCGCCCCGGCGTCGACGCCGTCGCCCGGCACGTCGCCGCCCAGGACCCCGCTGCTCGCCGCCGAATCTGACTCACTCGGCCTCTTCGTTGTCCATGGGCTCGGGTCGGCGTCACCAGCCGCCAGTAGCTCTGGGTGATTTCGATGAAACGGCCGCGGTCAGGGTGACCGGCCCCTAACCTGTCGTTCAGGTTGTCCGTGATCGTCTGGTTGGGGTGGGCCGGCGTGCGGCGGGAGTGGTGTCCAGAGCAGCTGCATGATCTCTCTTATGATCGTCCTGCTCTTGGTCCGTCACGCCGCGTCGGTCACTCCGACCCTCGACGGCCCTGACGAGCACCATCGGCCGCTCACCAAAGCAGGCCGCGAGCAGGCGGTCGCCCTCCCGGCGGACCTCGTTGGCTGCGGCGTCTCGCAGGTCGTGTCCAGCCCGTACCTTCGCGCGGTCCAGACCATCGAACCGACCGCCCAGGCCCTGGAACTGCCCGTCTGTCGCCGTGACGATCTTCGCGAGTGGTGGTCAGGTCTGGCCCCGACCTCAGACTGGAGGGCCCACTACGAGCAGAGCTGGACTCAGCCCGATCGCGCTATCGGCGCCGGCGAGACACTCGCTGATCTCAGCCACCGCGCAAGGAACGCGGTCTGTGATCTTGTGGCGTCCGTGTCGCCCACGACGACGATTCTGGCCGCCGCGCACGGCACCTGGATTGCCCGCGCACTCCTCGCCCTGGGTCTTTCCATCGACTGCGCCTTCTGGCTGTCGATGCCCATGCCAGCGATATACCAGCTCGGCTTCGACGGCCCTCACCTGTGCAGCGCCCTGGGCCCGGGCCTCGGGGGCCCCGACCGGGTGCATCCGAACGACCAGTCCCGCTAAGCCGTCCGCCCGCAGCCCGCCAACGGAACTTTTCGTTCCAATGTTCCCCGAGGGCCGTCTCATATAGGAGCCGCCAGAGGACGGGGACCGTTCTTGGGTTCACGCTTGCTGCTGGGCGCGAACGGTTTCACGGTCCGGGCTGGTCGCCGACGGTGCGGTGCGGGGCCAGGTCCAGGCGTACCGCACGATGAGGGCGAGTAGGATCAGTTCCAGTACGATGCCAAGGCCGTAGAAGTACAGCCAGGACTCGCCCACCGCGTTGAATGCCGTGACGGGAACGTAGAGCGAGGCCACGATGAGGTTCGTGATGCGGGTCGCCCGGGCGGGCAGCGTCATCGACAGCACGACCATGAGGATCGGGATGGCCACTAGGGTCAGCGCTGTGGTCGAAAAGGTCTGGGAGAGGTCGAACTCGAAGACCTTGCCGTCGAGGATGTCTTCGATGACGCCGGGCGTGAAGAAGTTGAGAATGTCCACGTAGGCGTACAGGAACATGAAGCTGGTCCACGCCGCGGCGAGCTTGGCTCTCACCGGGATCGGCTGGTCTTCCAGTGTGGTGGTGGGTTGACGCGTTCTCATCATGGGCTCCGTCGTTGGTGAGGATCGGTACGTCCACGATCGCTGAGCCCGGCGGCGGGCACACCGGCCCGGTGGCCGGAGTTCGCCTGGCCGATGAGATGGTCTCTCTCTCGTGCTTTCGGCTGATCCCCGCTGCCGCGCTGTCCCTACACTGGACAGAAGGTGACGAAGGCGCTGCGCTCGTTGTGGGCCTCGGTCGCCCCCGGCCGGGACCAGTCGTCGTGCATGTACGTCAGGTTCGGTTCAGTGCCCCACCCGGCCGGTGTCGTAGGCCCACATCGCGATCTCGACCCTGTTCCGGGCGCCGATCTTGGTCAGCAGGCTCGCGACGTGGGTCTTGGCGGTCGTCAAGCTGATGAACAGCTCGGCGGCGATCTCCGCGTTCGTGCGGCCGACAGCGACCAGTTTCAGCACCTCCTCCTCGCGTTGGGTGAGCGGCTCGATCGGTTGGGTACGGCGTTTCGATGAGGCCCCCGCGGCAAGGGTCGCTAGCAGCCTGCGGGTGATGTTCGGCGCGATCAGGGCATCGCCGACGGCGGCGGCATGGACAGCCTGCACCAGCAACTCTGGCCCGGCATCCTTGAGGAGAAATCCTCGGGCTCCGGCCCGAAGCGCGCCGTGGACGTACTCGTCCAGGTCGAACGTCGTGATCACCACCACCGCGATGGGGTCCGCGACGCCTCGCCCTGCGAGGAGCTCGGTCACCTCGATGCCGTCCAGCCCGGGCATCCGAATGTCGACCAGGCACACGTCGGGGCGGAGCCGATGCGCCAGCTCGACGGCGGCCTTGCCGTCGGCGGCTTGGCCGACGACCTCGATGTCGGGCTGGGCGTCAAGGATCATCGACAGGCCGGTGCGCACCAGATCTTGGTCGTCTGCCACCAGCACGCGCGTCGTCATAGGGGCAACTCCATCGGCAGCTCGGCGTCGACCGCCCACCCGCCCTCGGGCGTCGGCCCAGCGCGTAGCGTGCCGCCGAGCAGCTGCACGCGCTCGGTCATCCCCAGCAGCCCGAAACCGTGGGTCGCTGGCCGCGCCGGGTCGATCTGGCCGTCGTCGGTCACGCGGAGCCGCAGCCTTCCTGCGCCCTCGACGACCCTGATCTCCACACGCGAGGCGTTTCGGGCGTGCCGCAGCGCGTTGGTCAGCGCCTCCTGCGCCATCCGGTACACGGCGGCGTCGACCTGGGGCCGAAGTCCGGCCAGATCACCCGCCAACTCCACGTCGACGACGGGGTCCGGTTCGCGGCGGGCGAGGAACACCAGGTCGGCGACGCCGGGCTGGGGACCGTACGCCGCCGGCGCTCCGTCACGCAGCACCCGGACCATCGCTCGCATCTCCGCCAGCGTCCGCGACGCTTCCCCCTCGATGATCGCAAGCGCCTCGAGCGCCGCTTCAGGTCGCTTCGCGGCCATCGTCATGCCAGCCTGCGCTTGCAGAGTGATCGCCGAGACGTGGTGGGCGACCGAGTCGTGCAGCTCGCGCGCGAGGCCGACGCGCTCCTGGCTGCGGACCTGGTCGAGCGCCCGGCGCCGACTCTCGGCGCGGTAGCGGAACGCCGCTCCGCCCGCCGCCGCCGCCGCCAGGACCGCCAACCCGCCGAAGAACTCGGCTGGCCCGGTGTAGTCGGTCGCAAAGCTGAACACCGCGGCGACCGCAACCACCAGCAGCCCAATCACGATCTGACGCCCTGAGCCCCAGCGGACCAGCGAATAGACGAGCACCAGGATGTAGATCATCGTGTTTAGGCCCACGCCTGGGGTCCCGCCCAGCCAGCTCGCCAGTCCTAACGCCATCCCGGTGCCGAAGCCCACCACGACGCAGGCCAACGGGTGAGTACGCCGCCATAGCAGCACCGGCGCAAGTCCGACCGTCACGATCGTCACGACCGGCCGCCAGGTGACGTCCTCTCGGAGGGTTCCTTCGAGCAACGCCGCCACCATCACCACGCCGACCAGCACCCGGTCGAGCCACACCCGTTCGGGCGTGTCCGCGGCGCGGGGCTCGTCCCAGAGCGAGCGCAGGCCGGTAGTGAACACACACCCAGCCTAGAGACAGCCCAGGCGTCGGAGACCCACCGAAAGAACGAGACGCCGCTCCCCCCCAATGGCAGAGGCGGGTCCGGCCTCGACGACGATGTGCCGGAAGGCCGGTCGCGGCGAGGCTTCCGATCATGATCACTGTTGACCACCTGACCAAGAGCTATCGCGGCGTGACCGCCGTCAACGACGTCTCGTTCACCGCCCGACCGGGCCGCGTGACTGGCTTCCTCGGCCCCAACGGGGCCGGCAAGTCGACAACCATGCGGATCATGGTCGGCCTGAGCCCGGCCACCTCCGGCCACGTGGAGGTCCTCGGCGCCCGGTACGCCGACCTGCCAAACCCGGGCCTCGCCACCTTGGCGAACTCGACCTCGGGCCGTCAAAAATTTTGACAGCAACACCGGTTTTTCGTTCCGTTCCTACCGGGACCCCGGTACCCGGCGGGTCTACGCGTCGACGTTGCGCCCGCTG
>NZ_CDWWEW010000395.1:0-4509 GCF_977966315.1 Frankia sp. CeRuru1 | reverse complement strand
GTTCCAGGGGACCGGTGCCGGGCGACGGAGGTCCGCCCCTGGCGGGATACACCCTGCGCTACCTGCATGACCCTGCCCGGCACTGGCGGCAGCGCTACGACCGGTATGGCCCGGTGTCATGGGAGCGGACCTTCGGGCTGCGGGTGGTGAGCCTGCTCGGCCCGGACGCCACCGGCTTGGCGCTGCGCAACCATGACCAGGCATTCGCGAACGGCCCGGGGCAGCAACGGATAGCCGGGCCGTTCTTCCGGCGCGGATTGAGCATGCTCGACTTCGACGAGCACCGCCATCACCGTCGGATCCTCGCCGGCGCGTTCGCCCCGGACAGACTGCGCGGCTATCTCGCCGGGATGAACCCGTCCATCGAACGGGGCGTCGCGGGGTGGCGGCCGGGCGCGAGGTTCCAGGTTTATCCCGCGGTCAAACAGCTCACCCTCGAACTGGCGACCGGGATCTTCATGGGTGAACGGCTGGGACCGGAAGCCGACCGGTTCAACGCCGCGCTGTTCGCCTGCATCCGCGCGCCGGGCGCGGTGGTCCGCGTGCCGGCACCCGGACTACGTTGGTCGCGTGGCTTGGCCGGGCGCCGGTACCTGGAGGAGTTCCTGCGGCTGCGGGTGCCCGCGAAACGAGCCGGGAGCGGCACCGACATGTTCAGCCGGCTCTGCCACGCCGAGGCCGAGGACGGCAGCAGGCTGAGCGACGACGACGTCGTCAACCACATGATCCTGATGATGGTGGCCGCGCACGACACGTCCACGATCACGATGACCAGCATGAGCTACTATTTGGCACGGCATCCGGAGTGGCAGCAGCGGTGCCGCGAGGAGTCGCTCGCCCTCGGCACGCCAGCGGTGGACCATGCCGACCTCGATCGGCTGCCGTCACTTGCTCTGGTCATGAAGGAGGCGCTGCGCCTGGTCACGCCGGTGCCGATCCTCCTGCGCGCCACAGTGAAAGACATCGACGTGCTCGGCGTCACGGTGCCCACCGGTACCGTGGCCGCCCTCGCGCTCGCCTTCACCCACCAGATGCCGGAGTACTGGCCGAGCCCGGAACGGTTCGACCCGGAGCGGTTCGCGGACCATCGTCGCGAGGACAAGGTACATCCCTACGCCTGGCAACCGTTCGGTGGCGGGCCACATACCTGCATCGGTCTGCACTTCGCCGGCCAGCAGGTGAAGGCGATCCTGCACCAGATGCTGCTGCGGTACCAGTGGAGCCTGGCACCGGGCTACCGGATATCATTAGACCGTTTCCCGCTGCCTGTTCCACGGGACGGGCTACCGGTCCAGCTGGAAAAGATTTCCTGACCACCTGACCGACCCTGTCACCCCTCGGGATTCACGTCGGAAAGAAGCGGTACCGCGGGTATTTGCGGCAGTTCGACCGGGCGCAGAAGGCTTCGTTGCCCCGGAGGAGCGCCGGAGACGATGACCTACTCCGCGACGTTTACTACGACCCGTACAGCACCGAGATCGACTCCGACCCGTACCCACTCTGGAAACAGATGCGGGATGACGACGAGGATCGCGCCGCGCAGGCGGTGAACTTCGACTGGGAGGAGTTCGGGGACTACATCGACTGGCGGGTCGAGCACCCGTCCGAGCCCGTGCGTGTCTCGTAGCGTCCCGTAAGGCCCGGCGGCCAGCCCCGCTGCCCGCGTGGCGTCCCCGGCCCCGCCTCACCGGCATCGAAAGTCCGTTCCCGTGCGGCTGGGTCCGGCACCCTCCGCCGAGGACGGGGGCCGATAGGGCAGCCCGGATCGCCACGGGACGAGGATCCAGTTCCTTGGGCGGAACGAGATCTTTCCAGGCGGCGAATGCGCCTCCTGCCACCCCGGCCGGCGACTACAGCACGTCACCAGCAGTCGTCGGGTGCCCGGGCATCAGGGACGTGCGTTGGCTTCGGTCCTGGCGCGGAGGCCAGGCCGGGCGAGTGCGTGTCGGGAGAGCTTCGAGGGCCACCAGATCTTCGGACCGAGGTCATGACTCAGTGCCGGCACGAGGACCGAGCGGACCAGAACCGTGTCCAGCAGCACCCCGAAGGCCACCGAGAAACCCAACTGGGCCAGGAAGACCAGCGGGAGGACGCCGAGTACGGCGAACGTCCCGGCGAGGACGATCCCGGCCGAGGTGATGACCCCGCCCGTGACCGCGAGGCCGCGCACGATGCCGCTACGGGTGCCGTGGATGAGGGTCTCCTCCCGGACCCTGGTCATCAGGAAGATGTTGTAGTCGATCCCCAGGGCGACGAGGAAGATGAACGCGAACAGCGGGAAGCCGGGATCCGCGTTGGCGAACCCGAAGACGTGGTTGAACACCACCGCGCTCACGCCCAGCGTCGCGGCGAACGAGAGCACCACCGTCGCGATCAGGAGGACCGGGGCGAGCAGTGCCCGCAGCAGGACGCCGAGCACAAGGAGGATGACGACCAGCACGATCGGGATGATCAGATTGCGGTCGTGGCGCGAGGCGTTCTGGGTGTCGAGATTGATCGCCGGCTGGCCACCGACCAGGGCGTCCGCCCCGGGCACCTCCCGGACGACCCGTCGGATCTCAGTGATCGTGTTGTAAGCCTCGGCGGTGTCATAGCGGTAGACGATGGCGGCGTCGATGGCGATTCGACCGTCGACCGGGGCGACCTGGACCGACGCGGGTGCGCAGCCGTCGGGACCCCTCGCCGCCGGGCGCCCGCCGGACGCCGACCGGGCGGCGAGTTTGGGGTAGTCGACCTCCACGCAGACCGAGCCGGGAGCGGTGGCGACGCCGTCGACCTTCCGAACGGCGGCGATGACGTCCGCGGCGGCAGCGGTGTTGGTGATGATGACGGCCGGGGCGCCCTCCCCCTGGCTGAAGTTGGCGTCGAAGATCTCCTGGCCGACGATCGCCTCCGGCCGCCCCGTCAGGCTGTCCGTCGTCGACAGGCCGTCGACCTTCAGGGTGACGATCAGGGACGAGCAGGCCACCAACACGACCGTCGTGACGATCCAGGCCCACCGGGCCCGGCGGACGAGACCCCCGGCGAAGCGTGCCCAGAGACCGTGACCGGTGAGGTCGACCTGGTGGTCGACGCGGGGAATGCGAGGCCAGAAGATCCAGCGTCCGGCGATCACCAGGAACACCGGCAGGAAGATCAGCATGATCAGGGCCGTACAGGCGATGCCGATCGCCGCTACCGGCCCGAGGCTGCGGGTGGAGTTCAGCTCACCGAGGATCAGGCAGAGCAGACCGAGGATCACCGTCGCCGCCGAGGCGATGATCGCCGGAGCGGCGCCCCGCCAGGCCGCAATCATCGCCTGGACCCGGCTGGGGTAGGTGTGCAACTCCTCCCGGTAGCGGCTCACCAGCAGCAGTGCGTAGTCGGTGCCGGCGCCGATGACCAGCACCGACAGGATGCCCTGACTCTGCCCGTTGAGGGTGAGGACGTCGTTCTTGGCCAACGGGTAGATAATCAGCGCCGAGACGCCGAGCGCGAGCACCGCGCTGAACAGCGGGAAGAACCACAGCACCGGGCTGCGGTAAACGAACAGCAGGATGCCCACGACGACAAGGCCCGCGGCGAGCAGCAACAGCCCATCGATGCCGGAAAACGCCTCGATGAAGGCGACGAGCAGACCCCCCGGCCCGGCCGGGTGCACGGCGAGACCGGCCGGTGCCCCGTCGCGGGCGGCCGCGACGACAGCCTTCTCGACGTCGACGAGTTCATCACCCTTGACCTCCCGGCCGTCGTCCTGGGCGACGAGCGGCACGGCCACGGCGGCCACAGCGCCGTTGCGGGCAAACTGGGGCGGCCCGAGCTGACCGGCGTCCACCCCGTGGATCCCGGCGAAGGACCTCACGTCGGCGGTGATCTTAGCTTTGTCCTGCGCGGTCAGCCCGCCCTGGCGATCGTAGACGACGAAGCCGGGAATCGTCTGCACAGAGCGGAACTGCCGCGACGCGGTGTCGACCTTGGTCGACTCGGCCGAGTTCGGGAGGTAGGCGGCGTTGTCGTTCTTCTGGACCTCGCTGAGCTTGCCCTGGTAGGACCCGCCGACGCCGCCGAGCAGGAGCCAGCCGACAGCCAGGACCGCGAAGACGTAGACGATGCGTGGCCGGCGGGCGCGCGCCGGACGGCCACCGGAACCGGCGGGGCCGGAAGCAGAAGCAGGGCCGGAAGCAGAATCCGCCGGGGTACCGTTGCCGTCCCCGGGAGCGTTCCGCACCGCATCGGCCCCGGCGACGGCCGGCCCCGGCGGGAACTGTGCCGCTGGTGGTGCCGGCGCTGGCGGGGATGGTGCTGCCGGCGGGGTCTCCGCCCGTGCCGCCGACCCGCCGCCGCCCCCGACCTCGGACTCGTCCCCGCTGGTCATGCCCGTCTCCCCACGCCGAACGCACATCCTGTCCCAACGATGGCGATTCTGGCGCATGCCACCGACAGAACCCGTCGGCCCCACCGGCCGACGGGCGAAGAACCGATGAAAACCTTCACGTCAGGGATGTGACCCGCAAGTCCGGGGTGTGACTC
>NZ_CDWWEW010000394.1:0-4527 GCF_977966315.1 Frankia sp. CeRuru1 | reverse complement strand
GACGACGAGTACGCCCTGATCATCGCGACCCTCGGTCGCCGGCCCAGCGACGCCGAACTCGCGATGTACTCGGTGATGTGGAGCGAGCACTGCTCCTACAAGTCCTCCAAGGTGCATCTGCGGCAGTTCCGGGATACCCCGTCGACGGACCGGCTGCTGGTGGGCATGGGGGAGAACGCGGGCGTCGTCGACGTCGGCGAGGGGCTGGCGGTCACCTTCAAGATCGAGTCGCACAACCACCCCAGCTTCGTCGAGCCGTACCAGGGGGCCGCGACGGGTGTAGGCGGCATCGTCCGCGACATCCTGACCATGGGGGCCCGCCCGATCGGCGTGCTCGACCCGCTGCGCTTCGGCGAGGCCAACGCTGCGGACACCGCCCGGGTCCTGCCCGGGGTCGTCGCCGGCATCGGTGGCTACGGCAACTGCCTCGGCCTGCCCACCATCGGCGGCGAGGTCGTCTTCGACCCGACCTACGCGGGTAACCCGCTGGTCAACGCCCTGTGCGTCGGGGTCATGCCGGTCGATCGGGTGCAGACGTCGGCGGCGACCGGGGTCGGCAACGCCGTCGTCCTGCTCGGCGCCAAGACCGGCCGGGACGGCATCGGCGGCGTCTCGATACTGGCGTCGGCGACCTTCGACGAGGGCGGCGGCCCGGCCCGGCGGCCCTCGGTGCAGGTCGGCGACCCGTTCACCGAGAAGATCTTGATCGAGGCCTGCCTGGAGCTGTTCGACCGCAAGCTCGTCACCGGCATCCAGGATCTCGGCGGCGCCGGGCTGACCTGCGCGCTGACCGAGACCACCGCCGCGGGCATCGCCACCGGCCAGCCCGGCGGCATGGAGGTCGACCTCGACCTCGTGCCCCTGCGCGAGGCGTCGATGGCGGCGCACGAGATCCTCGCGAGCGAGTCCCAGGAGCGCATGCTGGCGATCGTCACGCCCGAGGCGCTGCCCGAGGTTCTCGCCCTCGCCGAGCGCTGGGGTGTGCTCGCGACCAGGATCGGCACCGTCACCAACAGCGGTCGGCTGACCGTACGCTGGCATGGCGAGGTCGTCGTCGACGTTCCGCCCGGATCACTCGCCGACGATGGCCCGGTCTACGAGCGCCCTCTGCGCCGCCCGGTCGACTTCGACCTGGTCCGGGCGGACGCGCCCACGCCCGCCCGGCTCGCCCGGCCACGGACCGGGCCGGAGCTGCGGGAGACCCTGCTGCGGCTGGTCGCCTCCCCGAACCTGTGCTCGCGGGCCTGGGTGACCGACCAGTACGATCGGTACGTGCAGGCGGGCACCGTGCTCGCCCAGCCGGAGGACGCGGGCGTGCTCCGGCTGTCGGCGGCCACCGGCCTGGGGATCGCGCTCGCCACCGACGGCAACGGGCGGTACGCACGGCTCGACCCGTTCGCCGGCACCCAGCTCGCCCTGGCGGAGGCGTGCCGCAACGTGGCCGCCACCGGATCGGTGCCGATCGCGGTGACGAACTGCCTGAACTTCGGCTCCCCCGAGGATCCCGAGGTGATGTGGCAGTTCGCCCAGGCGTGCGCGGGCCTCGCCGAGGGCTGCCGGCGGCTCGGCCTCCCGGTGACGGGCGGCAACGTCTCGTTTTACAACCAGACCGGCTCGACGCCGATCCATCCGACCCCGGTGATCGGGGTGCTCGGCCTGTTCGACGACGTCACTCGCCGGACGCCCATCGGCTTCGCCGAGGAGGGAGACGTCCTGATCCTGCTCGGCGACACCGCCGACGAATTCGGCGGCTCGGAGTGGGCGTGGGTGACGCATCGCCATCTCGGCGGCGAGCCGCCGGCCGTCGACTTCGCCCGGGAAAAGCTGCTCGGCGAGATCCTCGTCGCCGGTTCCCGCGACGGCATGCTCACCGCCGCGCACGACCTCTCCGACGGTGGGCTCGCCCAGGCGCTCGTCGAGTCGTGCCTGCGCGGCGGGCACGGCGCCCGGATCATCCTGCCGGCCGGATCAGACCCGTTCGTCGAGCTGTTCAGCGAGTCGGCCGGCCGCGCCGTCATCGCGGTGCCCCGCGCGGAGGAACTGCGCTTCACCGGCATGTGCGAGGTGCGGGGGCTGCCGTGGCGGCGCGTCGGTGTCGTCAACGGGGACACCCTCGACGTACAGGACGCCTTCACCGTCGGCCTCGACGAGCTGCGCGCGGCGCACGAGGGAACGCTGCCGGCGCTGTTCGGCCGGCTCACCTAGACACGAGTACGTCCGAGCCGAGTACGTCCGGATAAATCCAAGTAAGTCCCAGCGTCGGCGGGCGAGGCCGGTCAGGAGTGGCCGTAGGGCTCCGGTCCCGGGCCGTCCGCGGTCTCGCCCGCCCCGTTGTCGTCCACCGAACCCGGCGGATGGGCGGCCACGCCCACCAGCTCGACGTCGATCGGCTCCAGGTCGGAGGGGTCCTCGTCGAACAGGACGGGTTCGGGATGCGCCGAAGGAGCCACCAGTGCCTCCGAGTGCGCCCCACAGCCGTGGTCGATCGACGTGACCCGGCCGTCGTCCGGTGCGAGCTCGTTGGCGCAGACGCCGAACATCCGGCCGAGCGCACCCGCGAGCCGCACGTGGAATCCGCAGGTCAGGCAGGATGCGGGCGCCACCTTGGCGATGGATGCGCCCGGGCCGGCGGGACCCGCGTACCAGCGTTCGACCGCTTCCTCCCGCCCGGTCACGGACAGCACCCGGGCCCGCCCCAGACCGAGCTCGATGAAGACGTCGGTGTCGGCGAACTCCTCGGCGTCTTCTGTGCGCAGCGCGAGCCGAGGATCGTCGATGGCGGTCGGCAACAGATCCCCGACGCCGACGTCGCCCGGCCGCAGCCGCTCCGACCAGGGGACCCACGGGGGCGCCAGCATGGCCCCGTCCCCGGGCATCAACACGACGTCGTCGACCGTCGCCTTGCGCACCCGCGCGGCTCGGGTAACGATCACCGTCCAGACCCAGCCGGGGTAGGCCCGCGACAGGCAGGCGAACCGGTGCAGGGCGAGGCGGTCCCCCTCGCTCTCGACGCCGAGATGCTCACCGACCTCCGCCGCGGACCCCGCCTCCTCGACGGCCGCCTGCCGGGCCAGGTCGACGGCGGCCGCACAGGTCGGATCGGCCACGGGTTCCCGCCCGGACCGGACCGTCCTACGAACATCGGGAGCATCCACGGGAAGTATTCTCACCCACGAACCCTCCCACCGCCCGACGTGGTCGTAGTGGCGCCGGTCCAGGACGGCGCCGGTCCAAGACGAGGACACTGGGCAGGGTGAACCTGGGCAGCACAGTGGTGAACAGCCTGCGCCGGCTGCGGGCGAGTGTGCGCGGCAATGACGCCGACCGGTCGGGGCTGTCGTCGCTGACGGAGCTGTCGTTCGTCAACGCCGCCGGGGACGCGCTGGTGACCGTCGCGTTGGCGGGTTCGCTGTTCTTCGCCGTCCCATCCGGCGAGGCCCGGTCGAAGGTCGCCCTCTACCTACTGGTCACCATGGTGCCGTTCGCCCTGCTGGCGCCGGTCATCGGTCCGCTGCTGGACCGGGTGGCCTACGGCCGGCGGACGGCGCTCGCCGCCATCTGCCTGGGCCGCGGGCTGCTGGCGTGGCAGCTCGCGGGGGCGCTCGACGGGCTGGCCGTCTACCCCCTCGCGCTCGGCCTGCTCGTGCTCTCCCGCGGGTTCGGCGTCGCGCGCAGCGCCGTCATTCCCCGGGTGGCCCCGGCGGAACTCACGCTCGTCACGATCAACTCACGGATCTCGCTGGTCAACATCGTCGCCGGGGCGGTCGTGGCACCCGTCGGGTTGGGCATCGCCAACATCCCTTTCGTCGGCTATCCCTGGGTGTTGCGGATCTGTGCCCTCGTCTACATGGCCGGGGTCCTACTGGCGTTCAACCTGCCCGGGCACGTCGACTCCGCCGCCGGTGAGCAGCCACTGCGCGGGCCGCTTCCCTCAAGCGTGGCCCGGCGCGGTGTCGGGACGTGGATCCGGGCGTTCCTCGGCACGCTGCCGGTGGCGCTGCGCGCCGCCCTGGTGCTACGCAGTCTGGTCGGCTTCCTGACGTTCTATCTGGTGTTCCTCCTGCGCACCAACGGCGGGAACAACCTGTGGCTGGGCGGGCTCGCGGTCTGCGCGGGCGCCGGCAGCGGCCTGGGAGTCCTCATCGGCGGCCGGCTCGGCCGGCGCCGCCCCGAGGGCATCCTCATGCTCGCGCTGGTGTTGGCGGCAGGGGATGCCTCGGTGCGGCGATCACCTACACCAAGTTCACCTCGCTGGTCGCCGCGCTGCTGGCGTCCATGGCGGGGTCGATGGGGAAGCTGGCGCTGGACGCGATCATCCAGCGGGACATCCCGGAGACCACCCGCAACTCCGCGTTCGCCCGCTCTGAGACCGGTCTGCAGCTGGCCTGGGTCGCCGGCGGGGGCCTCGGACTGATCGAGATGCCCGGGATGGTCGGCTTCGCGGTGGCCGCGGCGGCGATGGGGATCACGTTGTTCGTGGAGGCCGGCGCGCTGCGCCGGTCCCGGCTGGCCGCCCGCGCCCAGTTC
>NZ_CDWWEW010000393.1:3722-4918 GCF_977966315.1 Frankia sp. CeRuru1 | reverse complement strand
GTGTGAGGTGCCGTGGCGGGTGAGGTGCCGTGGTGGGTGTGAGGCTTTGTGGCACATCTCCCGCCGGGCTGCGCCAAGCGGGCACGTGCGGTGATGCGGGGTTAGTGTCCGGTCGTGCGCCTCGGTGTCATGGGTGGGACCTTCGACCCCGTCCACAACGGGCACCTCGTCGCAGCCAGTGAGGTGGCCGCCCTGTTCGATCTGGACGAGGTGGTCTTCGTGCCGAGCGGGCAACCCTGGCAGAAGATTCATCGCAAAGTCTCCGCCGCCGAGGACCGCTATCTGATGACCTTCCTCGCGACGGCGGGGAATCCGCAGTTCACGGTCAGCCGGATCGAGATCGACCGGGGCGGCGCCACCTACACCATCGACACCCTGCGAGACCTGCGTGCGGCGCGACCGGACGACGAGCTGTTCTTCATCACGGGGGCGGACGCGCTCGCGCAGATTTTCACCTGGCGTGACCACCGCGAGCTGTTCGAACTGGCCCACTTCGTCGGCGTGAGCCGGCCCGGTTATCAGCTCGCGCTGGACGCCGCCCTCCCGGCCGGCGCCGTCAGCCTGCTAGAGGTCCCGGCGCTGGCGATCTCCTCGTCCGACATCCGGGAACGGGTCGGCCGCCGGGCGCCGATCTGGTATCTCACCCCCGACGGGGTCGTGCGCTACATCGCCAAGCGGCGTCTCTACCAGGGTGCTTCCTGACCCGCCAAGCCGTCCGGGCGGGCCACCGGGCCAGGCGATATCCCGATTTTTCGGCCCGTCGTGGACGGGAGGAGTGCCCTGCCCGCGCGTCGATGTGTCACGCTGGATGCAGCCGTCCGGTCCCGGACGGTGCGCGAGGCAGCCGAGGACGGATGCCTCCCGCCCGTCACCACCCTGGAGAACCCGAGCGTGACCGCTTCCCCGCGAGCCGTCGAACTCGCCCTCGCCGCCGCGCAGGCGGCCGCCGACAAGCTCGGCCATGACCTGCTCATCCTCGACGTGAGCGATCGGCTGGCCATCACCGATTGCTTCGTGCTCGCCTCCGCGGGCAACGAGCGGCAGGTCAAGGGCATCGTCGACGAGATCGAGGAGCACCTGCGCCGGCTGGGAGCCAAGCCTGTCCGGCGGGAGGGGGAGCGGGAGGGCCGCTGGGTCCTGCTCGACTTCGTCGACGTGGTGGTGCACGTGCAGCGGGACGAGGAACGGGTCTACTA
>NZ_CDWWEW010000393.1:0-3376 GCF_977966315.1 Frankia sp. CeRuru1 | reverse complement strand
TCGTCGACGTGGTGGTGCACGTGCAGCGGGACGAGGAACGGGTCTACTACGCCCTCGAACGGCTCTGGAAGGACTGCCCGGTGATCCCGTTCGTCGACGCGGCGGTCGGGGCCGGTGTCTCCCCGGGGCCCACCGCGGCGAGCGGCGGCTCGGGCTCGGGTGTGGCCGGGCCCGGTACGGCGACCCCACGGTGAGGCTACTGCTCTGGCGGCACGGCAGGACCACCTGGAACAACGTCGGCCGCTTCCAGGGGCACGCGGATCCGCCCCTCGACGCCACCGGGCGCGCCCAGGTCGCCGCGGTGGCCCCGGTCATCCAGGCGATGCGCCCGGAACTTGTCGTCTCGTCCGACCTGCAACGTTGCCGGGACACCGCGGCGGCGCTCGGCGGGCCCTTCCGCTCCGACGCGCGGCTGCGCGAGATCGATCTCGGCGCGTGGTCCGGGTTGACCGCTGCCGAGGCGGCCCAACGCTTCCCCGCGGAGGATCGCGCCTGGCGGCGGGGGGAGGACGTGCCCCGTGGCGGTGGCGAAACCTACCGGCAGGTGGCGGAGCGGGCCGGCACGGTCTTCGACGAGATCCGGGCCGAGGGGTTCCCGGCCGAACGGGACGGTCTCGTCGTGTTTGTCCTGCACGGCGGTACCGCCCGGTCACTGATCGGTCATGTGCTCGGCCTCCCGCCGGAGCTCTGGTGGCACTTCGGACCGCTCGCCAACTGCCGGTGGTCCGTCCTGCGGCTCGTCGAGGGTGGGTTCCGCCTGGTCGAGCACAACGCGGGGCCGCCGGCTGGTAAGGTCGGGACCGCCGGATCGGGACTGACTGAGACGCTCCTGCCGAGCCAGGGGGCGCCGACAGCAGCCGACACTGAGCCTGTACACTTGCCGAAGTAGTCCATCAGGACAGGTTTGGTGTCCGGGTGGGGTACAAGACCGGGTTTACTCGGGTCTGATATAAAATGAATGGCAGTTGGGGCTGTGGCGCAGTCTGGTAGCGCATCACACTGGCAGTGTGAGGGTCAGGGGTTCGAATCCCCTCAGCTCCACCCGAGTAGGCATGTTCGAACCCCCGCCAGTGAGCTGGTGGGGGTTCGCTGTCTCACCGGGCAGCGGTCCATATGGCCGCTCGATTGCGTGCCAGCGGGTGTGATCAGTGATCTCACCTGAACGGCCTTCATCGGGCGGCCTGCTGTCGGGCAGGATCTCCGCATCCTCGGGTTCGGAATCTTGACCGATGGTCTTGTCCTGCTGGTTCGGGGCCAGTAGGTGAGCGAACGGTTCAGTCAGGTCGGCGCCGTGAACGTGGTTGCGTACCACCCAGAAGCGGGCGAATACGGCCTGGTTCAGCGCCCGCCGCACCTCCGGCGGCGCGGCAAGGTACAGCTCATGCGCGTTGGCGCACAGCAACAGAACCTCCTCCACGACCGTCAGCACGGTGCTGGCCTCGGTCGAGCAGCGTTCTATGATCGCTCGGGCGCCGGCCAGTTCCCGCTGGATACGTTCCTGTTCGGACTTGAGCAGATCCACGGGGATGGCGTCGGCGTAGTGCGCCTGGAGCAGCTTGAGCTGTTCGCGTTCAAGATCGGCAATGCGCTTCTCCTGCTGCGCGAGCTCGCGGTGGCTGTCGGCTTGGTGTCGCTCCAGCTCGGTCATGACCTGGTTGCGGATAGCTGTGATTTTGGTCTCGGACAGCTGGATTCACCGCCACCAGTCGGCGACCGATGTCTCAAGGTCATCGATCAGGACGGCGGGCTGGTCGCAGGGCTGCCGCCGCTTGGCGCGGCCGATGCAGAAGAAGTACGGGTAGACCGTGCCCCACCGGTTGGTGGCGTTGGTGATCCCGAACCGGCTTCGGCAGGTACCGCAGTACACCGAGCCCTTGAGGTAGTGCGGGTGGTGTTGCGGCTTTTCCCGGGCGGCGTTGCGCGCCTTCCTGATGGCCTGCACTTGATCAAAGACGGCGGACGTGATGAGCGCCGGGTGTCGCCCCGGGTACCAGACGCCCTCGAACTTGACCTCGCCGAGGTAGTAGCGGTTGGCGAGCATCTTGTCGACGTGCTGGACGCTGACCGGGCGGGTGGGGCGCTTGGGCGTGGCCGGAATACGCAAACCCCGGTACTCAAGGGCGGTCGCCAGCTGGGCCATGGTGTACTCGCCGCTGGCGTAGGCCCCGAACATCCAGACGATGTGTGGTGCGCGGTCCTGGTCGACCGCAATGGTTCGGACCTCCCGGCCGTCCACCGTCACGCGGACGTTGCGGTAGCCCAAGGGCGCCAACCCGAGTGTGCCGCCGGCCTTGGCCTTCTGCCGCATACCCTTCTTGGCTTCCTGCGCCAAGTTCTGCGAGTAGAACTCGGCAATAGTGGCCATGATTCCGTGCAGGAGCTTGCCCGACGGTGTCTCGTCGATGTTCTCGGTGGACGACACCAGTTGGGCGCCGGCCTTCCGGATCGCGAGGTTGATAGTGACATCGTCCTCGCGGGAGCGAGCCAGCCGGTCGACCTTGTGTATGATCACGTAGGAGATTCCGCCTTGCTCGCGCAGGAAGCGCAGCATTGCTTGAAGCTCGGGGCGGTCGGCGGTCTTGGCTGATTCGCCGCGGTCGAGGAATTCGGCCACGATGACCGCATTCAGTCGATCGGCGGTCCGCTCGTTGGCCTCACGCTGAGCCGGGATTGAAAATCCCTCGTCGCTGAAGTCCGTTTCTGCTTGCGCAGAAGTGGAGACGCGCAGATAGCTGATGGCCAGCTTGGCGCCAGTCGGCAGGTCGCTCAGGCTCTCGGTCAGGAAGCGCATAGCATCCTTGCCCTTCTATCTCGACTTTCGTAGTTATGCGGCGGTGATCTCCCAGGCCAGTCGGAGGGTGTGGATTTCGGCTGGGGTGGGCTGTTCGGGGTGAGCGGGCTGGTATTTGGTGGCGATGAGGACGCGGCGGAGCTTGGCGAGCAGGTCGGCGGTCGAGGGCCGGGTCTTGGTGGTGTACCAGGGCGCGCGGGCGCGGTGCTCCGCGGCGTCGTCGTGGTGGTGGCCGGTGGTGAGGTACCAGGTGAAGGCGAGGGTCTGGCAGGTCAGGCCGAACGGGACGGCGCGTTGCACGGCGGTGGTGAGCCGGTTGCGGGCCTGGCCGACGCCGACGAGTTGTTTGGCGTCCTCGATCGCGACCTCGACCGACCAGCGGGCGGCGTACCGTTCGATGATCGCCGCGGGTTTCGCGAGGGTGTCGGTCGGGACGAGTGCCAGATCGAAGGTGCCGGTCCGGTCGCCGTCGCGGACGAGGGTCACGGTGACCGGCCGGGGGCCGAAGACGCCGTACCACAGGCAGCGGGTCGTGGCGGTGTGCACGGTACTCGTCCGGCCGTAGCGGGTCACGGTGACGGGAGT
>NZ_CDWWEW010000392.1:0-4609 GCF_977966315.1 Frankia sp. CeRuru1 | reverse complement strand
CCACGCTCCCAGCCGGGCCCGCGCCCACGATCACCACGTCGTAGCTTCCTCTGACCACGCCAGAAGTCTACGTGCTCCATGAATGGCAGGGGTTGGCATCACCTATACGACGCATCTGGAAGGATCTTCGAGTGGAAGATGCGCTGTTCGGAACCGTCGGTGACCAGTGGCTCCATGTCCTAGGTTCAGAGATGCACGCGGAGTCTGGACGAGGGCCAAATATGATCATTGTTCTGGTCGTGACCATGATCAGTTGATCTTCCGGGTCGCGCGGGCTTGGATTCAGCCCCCTCTGGGGCGTTGGCGACCGTCGAAGCCGCTGCTTCGTCCCGCTCAGCGCTTCCTCGATGGACGCTGATCAAGGGGCGTGGGCATCCACCGTCCGTAAAGGTTGGCAGCCTGGTGCCGGCGTTATCCCAGTGATTCAGACGAAGCGCCGAGGCGCCACGTGGCGTCCGGAGGCGTCAGGCTCCCGGCAGTCAGGGCGCCGGCAGTCAGGGCGCCGGCAGGTTGTGGTTCCCGGCGACGGGCCTGCGACTTCCGCCGTTGCCCGGCGCCGGTGCGCCGTACAGCGCGGCGAGCGCGCCCGCGGCGCGCGTCATCGCCTCGCGTAGCTCCGGGGGGTGGAGCACCTCCAGATCCGGGCCGAGTACGAGCAGCTCGCGCTCGGCGTGCCGGACGGACTCGATCGGCACCACCGCGCGTACCCAGCCGTCCTCCTCCGGTGCGCTCGCCGTTTCCCGGACGGCGCGGGCGACCGCCGGGGGGAGCCGGAAGGGGGCCATCGTCACGCCGGTCGGGGAAAGCCGCACGGTCGCCCGTGCCCGGTAGACCTCGGATTCGTAGCGGGCCGTCCAGCCGGCCCAGTAGGCGCCGAGGTCGAAGCCATGCGGCCGTTCGAACGTCTTGGTGGTCGTCTCGAGGCTGAGGATCTTCGCGACCCGGTACACCCGGGGCAGGGTGGCCGGCCCGCCCGCCGGTTCCGCGCCTCCGCTGCCGTCCGCACTCTCGGTGGCGCCCGCGGCTCGGGTGCCGTCAGGGTCGCGGCTGCTGCCAGCGTCCTCGGCCAGGCCTACGCCCTGGGTGCCGTGTGCGACGTTGGCGACCAGGTACCAGGTGCCGCTTTTGAGGACCACGCCGAGCGGTTCGAGGTGCCGGATGATCTCGCGGGGGGCCCGCCAACGCCGGTAGGTGACCCGGACGCGGCGCTGCTCCCACACCGCCGCTGCCACCTCGGTCAGCAGCGGCGTGTCCTCGGTGGCCCGGAACCAGCCGGGCGCGTCGAGATGGAAGCGCTCCCGCACCCGGCCGGCCCGTTCGCGCAGCTGCTCGGGCAGCGCCGCCATCAGCTTCAGTTCCGCCGCCGCGAGCATCGTGCCGAGCCCCAGCTCGCCGGCGGCCGCCGGCATGCCGGCGAGGAACAGGGAGTCGGCCTCGCCGGAGGTCAACCCGGTCAGCCGGGTGCGGTAGCCGTCGAGCAGCCGGTACCCGCCGGTGGCACCGCGGTCCGCCAGCACCGGGACCCCGGCCTCGGCGAGGGACTCCAGATCCCGGTAGACCGTCCGCACGGAGACCTCGAGTTCGTCGGCGATCTCACGCGCCGTGAGCCGCCCACGGGTCTGCAACAGCAGCAGGACGGAGAGGAGCCGGCCGGCACGCATGCCCGATTCTCCCCGGGCCATACCTGCCAGGAGAAGTCAGGTATGGCTTCGAGGATGGGATCCGACGCATCGACACCGGAACGCGAAGGAGATCGCCATGGCGGGAACGGACCCGGCTCGGGAGATGGGTGTGGAGATGGCCGGGGGCGCGGCCGCTACCGGTGCGGCGACTGGGTCCGCAAGTGCTGGCTCCGCGAGTGACGTGGCGGCGACCTGGGCCGGGCTGATGCTCGACTGCCCGGACGCGAAGGAGCTCGCGACCTTCTACGGCACGTTGACCGGGTGGGGCGTCGCCGGCGCCGACGACGAGGGGTCCTGGGCGTACCTCACCCCACCGGGGACCGAGATCATGATCGGTTTCCAGCGGGTGGCGGGCTACCAGCCGCCGCGCTGGCCGGACCAGGACGCCCCGCAGCAGTTCCACCTGGATTTCCGGGTCGCCGGCCTGGACGCCGCCATCGCCCTGGCGGAAGGCCTCGGCGCGAGGCAGGCCGAGTTCCAGCCGGGTGGGGACCGGTGGCGGGTGCTTCTCGACCCGGTCGGTCACCCGTTCTGCCTCTGCCCGCCGGCCGCCGCCGGCTGACCGCCGAGCCGCCAGTGCTGGTCAGGGCAGGTCGTTGGTCAGGGCAGGTTGTAGACGCGGCGGGCGTTGTCCGCGCAGATGAGCCGGGCGACCCGCTCGGCGTCGGCCGCGGTCCAGGCGTCGTCGGCGACTCCCGCCGCGAGGAACGCCGACAACCCACGCCGGAACAGGACGGCCCCGAGCAGGTACAGCTCGCCGAGCGCGAAGGCGTCGGTGGAGAAGAGGAACTTGCCGAACGGGGCGAGTTCGAGTGCCTGCGTGAGCAGGCCGGCCGAGCCGCGGCCGCAGTTGTGAATGGCGAGCCCGAGGTCGAGGTAGACATTCGGGAACACTTGGGCTAGGTAGCCGGCCTCCCGGTGGAACGGGTAGCAGTGCAGCAGCAGCACACTGACCTCGGTCGGTGCTATCGCCCGCAGCAGGCCGGTGAGCAGCAGTGGGTTGCCCCGGCGCAGGTCGATGTCGCAGTCCCCGTACCCGACGTGGATCTGGATGGGTAGCCGCGCGTCGACCCCGCACCAGATGAGGAAGGCGTGCAGGGTGGGGTCGGTCAGCCGGATCGGGGCGCCGGCGCGGATCTCGTGGATCCAGCCGCGGGCGGCGGCGGCGACCTCGCGGTCGGTCGGTCGCTGTGCGGGCAGCTCCAGGCCGCCGCGGTAGGCCGCGACCGACTTCACCGCGACCATGGTGGGGCGGGCGGACTCGAGCCGGGCCCGCACGGTGTCGGCGAGGTGGGTCATGCCGATCTGCCCGGTGATGACGTCGACCGCGACCTGCTCGGCGACCCGCTCCAACCGCACCACGTCCACGCCGCGTCCGCTGGCGAGCTCGGCCAGCTCCGCGGCGCTGGTCAGCGGCTCCGGTTGAAATCCGGCGTCGACGCAGAACGTGGTGATCCCGCAGGCACGCAGCAGCCGCCGGTGCACCTCGGCGTGGCCAAGCTCCGCCCGGCGTTCGAGGTAGTCTTCCGGCGCGGCATGCGCCGGTAGGTCGAGCACCGGCGCGCACCAGCGCCGCAGGGCGAAGCCGATCTGGCTGTCGAACAGCGTCGTCCCCGGTGGTCCGGGGTGTTCCGCCTCGGTGATCATGCTTTCGAATTCCGGGCGAGTCAGATCGCGGCCGACCAGACCATGGCAGTGGTGGTCGACGAGCTCGTGATCGACGAACGGTTCCACCGGGCGGCCCACCCATCGATGATCCCCCCTGGAAGGTGGGGTCATGCCTGACCGTACTGGACACACTCGGTCATCCTCAGGTCCACAGCGGCCCTGTGGATAACTTGTGGATTACTCCTGGCTCCCTGGGGACAGTCGTTCTGAAAGTCGATGATGTTGCCGTGTTTTCATCTCTTCTTGCGTCGGCGCCAGCTGTGGACAACGCTCGGAGCGCTTGTTATGAACAGATGGCTTCTCCTTCGATCCGGCCGAATTTTGTCGCTCTCCGTAACATTGTGGGAGAGGGAGGCGCCGCCGTGCCGTGCGCTCCGCCCGGCGTCCGGCAGGCGTACGCGCGACCATGGGGACAGGGGAGACCCGTGGGGAAGGTGAGGATGAACGAGCCTGCGTTGGACGAGTTCGCCCCTCGGATTATCGCCGGAGAGGATCGTAGGCGTGATCGGCTCGCCGCGGCGGCCCGGCACGCGGCGACGAACCTGGAGGTACGCGGCGTCGTCTGTGTTGCGGTGACCTACGTCGACAACAGTGGCATCACTCGGATGAAGGGGGTGCCGATCGGCCGGCTCGACGCGGCGGCGGTGTGGGGCGTCGGCGTGCCGCCGGTGTTCGACGTGTTCGGCGCCGATGACTCGATCACGGCGGGACGGTACGCCGGGGGTCCCGTCGGGGATCTGCGGCTGCATCCCGACCTGGACCGGCTGACACCCCTTGCGGCCCAGTCCGGCTGGGCCTGGGCCCCCGCCGACCGCCGTGACCAGGACGGCCGACCGCACCCGCAGGACGGCCGGGAACTCGTCCGCCTCCAGACGGCCCTGCTCGCCGAGCACGGCCTGACGGCGATGATGGCGTTCGAGGTCGAATGGGCCGTCTCCCCGACCGGTTCCGACGAGTTCGCCCCGGCCGCTCCCGGGCCGGCGTACGGGATGATCAGGGTGGCCGAACTCGGTGACTACCTGCGGGACGTGGTCACCGCGCTCACCGAGGAGGGGCTGGTCGTCGAGCAGATCCATCCCGAGTACGCGGCCGGTCAGTTCGAGGTGTCCGTCGCCGCGCAGGACCCCCTCGGCGCCGCCGACACGTGCGTGCTGGTCAAGGAGACGGTGCGCGGCGTCAGCAGGCGCCATGGCCTGCGCGTCTCGTTCGCCCCCAAGGTGCTCGTCGACAGCGTGGGCAACGGCGGCCACGTGCATCTG
>NZ_CDWWEW010000391.1:0-4695 GCF_977966315.1 Frankia sp. CeRuru1 | reverse complement strand
GGAGTACTAGCCTGGGAAGAGCCGTGATCAACATAACTCTACGCATTAATCATCAGTAGCGACGCGTGCCTTGCCAGTAAATCGTTGGTAACTAGTCAGCTATCTGATGATCGGTAGTGGCTGGTGGTTACGCGGCTGGGGTGAGGGCCGGGGTTTCGGTGGGCAGCCAGGGGCGGCCCTCGGCGAGGCGGCGGAGGGCGTCGAGCATCCCGATCCCGTGTTTACGGGTCGTGGAGAGGTAGCTGCGTAGGGCGGCGAACTGTCGGGCGCCGGTCAGGGAACGCAGGCAGCCGGAGATCTTCTGCCGGACCTTGACCATCCTGATGTCGCGTTCGCTGCCGTTGTTATCCGGTGGCACCGTCAGATCAGACAGGAAACGCAGGTAGTCGGCCTCACGGTCGGCGAGGCGGCGGGCCAGGTTGTTCTCGGTCCGCATCTGGCTGGTCGTGCGGGGCGTGGTCTGGCTGATCCCGACCTGGACGGCGTGACGCAGCCGGCGCAGCACGGCGGCCGCGGTGTCGGGGTCGACCACGGCGGCGCCGGCGGCACGCGCCTCGGCGGCCAGACGCTGCAGGTCGACGAGGGCGTCGCGGGCCTGGCCGGCCCAGGACCAGGCCGCGGGGGTGGCCTTCTCCGCGATGGCGAGCAGTTCCCGCACGACATGAGCGCAGCAGAGCTGGTGGCCGGCGTCGACGAAGGCATCGTAGGGCGCCCAGCAGTCATGCACCACCACGCCGGTGAACCCGGGCAGCACCCCGAGGAAATCGATACCGTCCTTCCCGCGGCGGGGATGGACCACGACCAGGGTGAACCTGTCGGTGCGGGCGCAGTGCACCCAGTGCAGCTTCCCGGCGACCCGTAGGCCGGTCTCGTCGGCCCCGACCACGTCCGCGGCGGCGAGGGCGTCGCGGACCTGGGGAAGGAACTCCTTCTCCAGACGGCCGGCGGCCCGGGTGAGCATCGCGGCCACCGTGCCGGGCGAGAGCCGGATCCCGAACAGCTCGGCCATCGCGACCGCGGCCCGGTCCCGCGCGAGGAACTGGCCGCCATAGAGGTAGAGGACCAGCGCCTCGACTCCCGGGCCGTACCGGACCGGGGCGTCCACCCCGCCGGGGGCCCGCGCCCGGGTCCGGGCACCGCAGCAGGCGCACTCCCGCTCGACGAGCCGATGCTCGACCACCACGGGCCGTACCGGGGGCAGGTCCACGACCTGCCGGCGCTCCACCCCGGTGACCGGCGCGAGTACCAGCCCGTCCCCGCAGCACCGGCACACCGCCGGTTCGTGGACGACCGTGCGGTCCGGGTCGTCGACCAGTGCCAGCGTCGTGCCCTCATGCCCGGCCTGCCCACCGGGCCTGCGCCCGGACTTCTTGCGCAGCGACTTCGGTTCGGGCTTGGCCAGACCGTCCGAGCTCGGTGGCTTCGAGGAGTTCCGCGAGTTCTTCGCGAGCCAGGCCTTCAGTTCCGCGATCTCCGCGTTCGCCTTCTCCAACGCGGCCCGTAACTCGGCGATCTGCGCCGCCTGCGCCGCGACCAGCACCACGAGCTCGTCATACGACAGCGCGAGCGGATCCACAGGCAACACACCAGCAGCCTACGGACCGGTCACCCACCGCGAACACCCCACACCCACAGCGGGAGTCACCCAACAACCCGACCTGCAACAACAGAAATCGATCAAGACTGCTGACTAGTTACCAGAAGGCCAACACGGCACTGGCCGACCTGACGTCGACGAAACTCAATGCGCTCGTCCCCGGAGAGGCCTACGTATGGTCGAGCCGCGCCACCGACCGCGCGTTCACCAACGGCGCGGTCAAGGCCACCCTGCGGCCCCGGCTGACCCGTCACGGCGGGGCGACCAAGACGGCGCTGTCGGAGCATTGAGACACTCTCCAAGGATCCATGCGCTCAGCTTCGCATAAGCCACCTAAGGCCCGTCTTCCCGTCTTCCCACACTCGCTTGCTCGCGTCCGGTGCAATATCCCGCCGACCGTCTTCTCCCGGGTCTTCAAGGGCCGGTGGCTTCCGGTTCCCTGCCCGAGAATCGCGGTCTCCTGTCCTTCCGGTCTACGCACTGGGGGCAGGTTCCGGCGTCGATGGTGGTCGCAGCCCGGATCAGCGTCCAGGCGAGGGCCTGCGCTTCCTGCGCGGTGAGGTACTCGAAGCCGCCGCGGGTAGGGGCACGGTCACCGAAGTCGGCGCTGATGATCGCCGGGTGGACGGTGGACGCCGTCACGTACTGTTCGACCCGCACGCGCAGGGGGCCGGCCACCGCGGACCGCAGCCCAGGTATCTCCGGGATGTCGATCTACGCGATCTCCGCGATGTGGTGGTCGCCGGGGCCCGCGGGTTCGGGACGGAGATGGCCGGCGCGCAGCTGGCACCACGCAGCGCAGGAGTCGTTGGCGGTCATCGGATGACCCGCCGACGCTTCAGGAGGTCGCGGCCACTGGCGGAGGACGTCGTCGGGGTGGGAGGGCTGTGCCAGACGAGGCGGAGGTTCCGCCCGGCAACGGCGAAGATCGTCACGGCGTCGTCCGCGTGGGAGCAGACCGTGGAGAACGTCCCGCCGCGCGCGACGACGACGGCGTGGTCGCTGAACTGGAGGCCCCAGCCGAACACGTTGTCTTCCAACATGCCGACGTCCTGTTCGACGAGCGCGAACACGCGAGGCGCGTGTCCGGCGACGAACGTCTCCAGCACGCCGGGGGTGTCCTGGATGGCGCCCAGCCAGGCCAGATCAGCCAGGAGTCGATCGTCGGGCTGGGTGCGGGGCTCAACGGTCATGTGGCCCGTTTCCTTTCCGGATAACGCTGGGAAGGCGGCGCGCTCGCGCGACCGCATCACCCTTTGACAATGATCTCCACGCGAGCCAAAACCGGGACCAGCCAGGGGTCCGCCGGGCCCGCGGGAGAGCAGCGGAACACCGGCACGGCAGGGGCGCGGTCGGGAGCTGCGGGCATCGGCGGTCCTTCCTGCCGGGAGAGGTGGAACCGTCACACCATCGCCTGGACGGAGGCCGGGTGTCATTCCCTCGCCGACGAACAATCTGTTCGGGGCGCGCTGCCCTTCTGACCTGCGGGGATGTGCGGGCGGCGGGCCCTCGCTTCGGCAGTGACTGTCCATTCCCGGGGCGACGTTGCGCCTGTCGCCCCTGATCGTCACCGTCGTCGGCCAGCTCGTCGGCGGCGGCGAACACCGTCAGTCATCGGCGTGTCACAACGGCCTGCGGGAGGTCGATCCTGCCGATTGATCCAGCGAGGTCCGCCACGTTCTCGGCGGCTCCTGGCACGAGTGGCTGCCGCATCCGACAGGCCCTATGCCGAACAAACCAGGACGGCGCCAACGGTCTCCGCAGGTCACAGCAGTCGCAGCGGGGTGAACGAATCATTCCCGCTTGCGGGAATGACGGCCCGATCGACGATGGTGATGATCACTGTGCACGCTGCCCGCCGTCACCCGAGTGGGCAGCACCACCGACCAGAAGAGTGATTCGTGACGTCCCAGCATCCGACCAAGGCCGCACGCGCCGGCCGGCCCCAGAGCCGGTCCGGCCGCTCCGCCGGCGAACCCACCGATTCCGATCTGCTGACCGTGCACCGCGCCGACCGGCGCGATCCCCGTCATCGACCGTCCGCGTTGGCGGCTGCCGTGCTGGACGGTGCCGCCGCACGTCCCGGGCAGGACCTGCTGGATCTGAGCCTGGGCGCGAGACTGATGTCCGCGGCGCTCGCGGCCGTCGTGCCGGGCGGCAGCGTCACGACCCTGGCCCCGAGCCGGGCGGCACTGAGCAGAATCCGGCCGACCCCGGAGAACGGCCAAACGTGGGGATCGGTATGGGATCTCACGGAGCGGCCCCTGCCTCTGCCCGATGCCAGCTTCGACGCGGTCATCGGCTTCAGTGTCCTGGCACCGCTGCGTCATCCCCGCCGCATGCTGATCGACATCACGCGGGTCCTCAGACCAGGGGGCCGTCTGTCGGTCTGCGAGCTCGTGCTCGCCCGACGTCAGCCCATCGAGCTGGACGGGCTCAGTGCCCACGACGTCAGCCGTGTGGAGAAGGCGATGGCCGCCGTTCGGCCGGCCGCGTACGCGTTCACTCCGGCCCATGCGGTCGGCAACGCGCGTCTCGCGGGGCTCACCGAGGTCGAGTTCACCGAGGACACGGTCACCGCCCCGCTGGAGAACGTGATCGCCGCCGAAGCCGCGCTGCACGCCGCGGGTCCGGCTGGTGAGTCGACCTATCAGGTGATCGGCCGGACTCTGGGTGCCGCGTTCGCGCGTCGCTACTCGGAAGCGTGGCGCTCGACCGCCCGCCGACGCCCCATCCTCCTTCAGACCTCCATCACCTACATCACCGCGATCAAGCCGGACGTCTCCACCTGAAGCCCCCGGCCGCGCGGTCGCCGCCATCGCGTTCCGGGACCTCACTCCTCTCGCGCCACCGTAGTGAAACGATCACAGTCCGGGGAGTAGTGGGCGGCAACGAGCGAAGAGACGGGCGTTCCCATCGGTGTTTTCCCAGCTCAGGCGCGGTTGGGATAGGTGAACGGCTTCTTCGCGGTGAGGGGGATGACCACCCGACGCCGCCTGGACGATGGTGTAACGGTTCCGTTTTGCCTACCGTCAGTGAGGGTCGTTCCCATGATGAGGATCGTCTGGTCTACGCATCGTGACTGCACTGTCTGTACG
>NZ_CDWWEW010000390.1:0-4752 GCF_977966315.1 Frankia sp. CeRuru1 | reverse complement strand
CCGCAGCAAACCATCCCGACAAGCCGGAGATCACCCAACACGGCCAGCGAACCACACACAGCCAACACCGATGAGACCCCGGCACCGATCAACCACAAGACTTCCGACTACTTACGAACTGCCAGCTCGGCCAGCATTTTCGCTTGCGGATATGCAAGCGAGACGCTTGCTGCGCTGGTTTAGGACGCTCCCTCCCGCGACGAAGGAACGATTCATGCGGGAGCAGTACGTGTTCTGGGGTATGTACCGCCACTGCATTCCGATCGAGAACGCCGTCAAGCTGTGGGAGTTCATCGAGACCGGGCAGCTCGACCTTCGCACTGGCGTGCTGGACGTGAGCCGATCAGGCTACGGCTTCGCGGTCACGCGTGCCCTGTCGGGGGCCGGAGCCGGATCGACCATTTCGACCACATCGTCGATGCGACCGGAACCGGATTTGACGTCACCAAGGCGCATTCGCCCCTGCTTCGGGACCTGCTCCGATCGGGCAGCGCGGCGGCACACCCGCCGGGCTGCTGGATCGAACTCCCGGCCGCGCCAGGGCGGTGGAACCCACCGTCAGGTAGCGGAGAAGCCTCCGTCCACGAACAGCGTCTGGCCGGTAAGGTAGACGGCGGCGGGGCCGGCCAGGAACACAGCGGCGCCCACCAGGTCCGACAACTCGCCGTTTCGCCCCAGCATTGTTCGATTGGCCATTGCCGTCGCCCGCTCCGGATCGTTGAAGACGGTCTTGGTAAGCGGTGTCCGGACGAATCCCGGCGCGATCGCGTTGCAGCACACACCGCGTTTCGACCAAGCCTCGGCCTGAGACCTAGTCAGTGCCGCGACACCGGCTTTGGACACCCCGTACGCGCCGCTGTTGCCGAACGCGCGGATCGACTGCTGCGACGCCAGATTAATGATCCTTCCCCAGCCGCGCTCCGCCATTCCTGGGCCGTACCGACGGCCCAGGAGGAAGGGCGCGTCGAGATTCACCGCCATCGTCAGGTCCCACTCCTCGTCGGTCAGACCGCCGAAGGGCGGTCTGATGTTCACGCCTGCCGAGGTGACGAGGATGTCGGGCTCCCCGAACGGTTCGGCCGCCTGATCGGCCGCCTGATCGGCCGCCTTGCTCAGCTCGGCGCGATCGGCCAGATCGCACCGGATGCCTGCGGCGGCGGCGCCAGCATCGCGGAGTTCCTCCACTACGGACTCCAGGGCGTCGGCACGGCGGCCGAGCGCGACCACCCGCGCGCCGGCACGGCCAAGCGCGAGGGCAATGCCGCGGCCGATACCGGAGGTCGCTCCGGTCACCACCGCGGTGCGCTCCCGCAGCGAGAAGAGCTCGACCAGGAAATCCGCCACCAGTGCTCCCTTCACGCAGCTCCGCGCTCGAGCGCAGAGGCCGTGCCGCGACGCAGATAAGCTATCGGAGCCGACCGGGACGACACGCGGCGCGCGCACGTACCGACCCGCGCGGACGCCTGGGCCACAGCGCTCCGGTCCAGGCGCGGGCGGGCGTTTTCAGCACAGATAGTCCGGTTCCTCGCGGCGCAACGTCCGCTCGATGTAGTAGTCGAAGTAACGCCGCGCGACGACGGGAAGTTCCGAGAACCAGGGAGGTCGCCGTTACCTCGGACCAGTGCCAGCCGCAGGGGTTCACCAGGAAGAGTTTGTCCTCAACTTCACTGTCCTCAGCCGTGACGGCCATCGAGAAGTGATTGTCCACTCCTTCCTGTAGTCCCCCGGGCCACCCGGCCGCCAAGGCGGACCACAGCAACCGCAGAACCTCGGCCGGGGACCCCGCCGTAGGTAGTCCCAGTGCCGCCGCGAGTTCGACCAGCCCGTTGGTCGCCAGCGTGGGGTTCTCCGCGTTGAGCCACCACACGATCTGGTATCCGGCGGCGCGTCTGTGAGCGTACTCGACTGCGAGCTGGGTCTTGCCCACACCTCCCATTCCTCGCAGCGGCACAACAGCGATTGCCTCCGCGTCGGGTTGACGCAGGCGGCCGTCCAACGCCCGGAGAAGGTCGTCGCGGCCGGTGAAGAACGGGTTTCGGGCCGGGACGTTCCAGATCCGCGGCAGCCGCCGGGGGAACTCCGCTCGGCCCGGAAAGGTGACCGGTGAACCGGACCCACGTAAGCCCGCCGACACTCCGTCGAGAAGCCGGCGGCGAGCGTCGTCCTCTTCCAACCCGAGCAGCTCGATCCGGCCCGAGCAGCTCGATCCGGGTCGGCGGCGCGTACAGCTCAGGGATCGAGCAGTCAGCCACGACCACCGGAACGACGCGGCCCGGATGGTCGCTCGCGAACGCCGCGGTGTGCTCGGCTTGGGAAAGGCGCTGGGCGAAGTAGGCGTCGGTGTAGACGGCCACTACCCGCTCGGCCCGTTCCAGAGCGTGCCGTATGGCGTGCACGAGGTTGGTGCCCGCAACCCAGTCCCACACGTCAAGCTCCACCGCGTACCCGGCCTCGACCAACTCCTGGGCAATCCATTCAGCCCATGCCAGGTCGCTGTCGGCGTGGGAGACGAAGAAATCTCGCCGATCCACCTCACCCCCATGCCTGCCAGGTCCAAGACAGCACGTTCCCGCGGTCGAGCATCCCCTTGCCGGACGCTTCCGGCCACGAAGCGCGCAGGAACATCATGGCGTACGCCGCGAGCGGCTCAAGCCACAAGGCCGCGGCGCCGGCTGGAGACCGTGCCGTCCCAGCCGGGAGCGGTCGCTGACCCGCCCAGGTCCACGTTCCAGTCGAGCAGGCTCGCACCGAGCTCGGTGAGGTCGACGGTCTGGTCGGGCTCGGCCCCGGTGAAGCTCACCAGCGACGCGGACCGCGGCGAAGAGGGTCCGAGAGCGCGGTTTGGGGTCGCCGCCGATGACGGTGACGGTCAAGCGGGCTCCGTTCAGCCAGCGGTGACGAGAAAAGCATGCCGGTCGGGTCCAGTACGGCCCGGCGCCGCCACTGGCGGGACGGATATGGCCGCCGACCCAACCTATCCCGCGGCCTGGCTCATGCGGCGGGTGAGTTCGTCGGCGTCGATGGGGCTGCCCGCCTGCCGACGCCCGGCGGTGGGCCGAGGCCGAACTCCTCACGACGACCTCGGACCACTGCGGGTCGTCCGTGCGGGTGGCTCCCGACCCTGCCTGGCGACACGCCGGTCGTCGGCCGACTTTCCGGCGACTTTCCGGGGCCCTGACCTGGCGGTGCACCCCGGAAGTCGACACAGCAACAACGGATATCCTCGACGTAGCCCGTTCATACTAGTTTGATCTGACTATCCAGATGGTCGCCAGACCTACCGGCAATCATGATCATCTGGATCCTCGCGCCGAGGGTGGGCGACGCGCGGGGCGCTCTGGCCGGGGGTCGGCGTGTAGGGCACCCGGGGCTGGACGGCGTAGGTCAGTACCGCTGTGAGCGCCGGAAGCCAGCCGAGGTAGTACGCGCTCACGGCCACCAGCGCCATGGCCGGGAGCGGGACCAGCAACATGCTCGTACGGGTTGGGGGCATGACGTACGTCCTTTGTTATCGGGTGTATGGCTAGTTAATTTTGGGGATGTTTTATCGTCTGCCCTGATCCCCCGACAAGTGCCGTAACTTCGCATGTCAATAGAGACATTCGGGAGTACACAGCAATGTGCGTCGCAACCCCGCACCACCACCGGCGACGGTCTTTCTCCAGATGGTGTCGCAACCGTCCACCGGTACTGTCGCTACCCGGTGGAGGTAGCGACAGTGAGCGCTGGATCGCCTGCCCACCAGGGAAAATAGGGCTGCGGTGACCGGGAACCCGAAGGATCAGGGCGGTCGCTGGCCGGTCATCGACAACGGAGTCTCCCGCGACCACCGGTGTCTTCTGCTGTTCTTCCACCTCCTGCACGCCCTCTACCAGGTGCCGTGGAAGTCCTGCTGTTCGCTGCCGGTGGGCGACCCCGGTCACGACGCCGAGAAAAAGAAGATCGAGCGGCGGTTCACAGGGAAAACGAAACTCGACTGGGACCAGATCGTCTGCTATCTGAACAAGCTTCCGGAGCCCGACCGGGAATCCGCGACGCTTACGGCTTTCTGCCTGTTCAAGCGGTGGTGCGAAGGGTCACGGGCCGGGCGGACCACGCTGGCGAAGGAGGAGGCGAGCCGCGCGTTGGAGGCCGCCGAGGCCGCGACCGCGGACCGGGACTGGCCCGCGGTCGCCTGGCTGTTGGCGATCCCCGTCGCCGGCATGCCGGTGACCACCACCTCGCCGATCGCGATGGTGCCGGCAGCCGCGGCCGACCCGCTGGTTGCGACAGCCGAGGTTTCGGTGGCCCCCACACGGGCCACACGAGCGGCCCACGTTCCCCGAGCGGACCTGGAGGAGGTGGAACGCCAGCTCGCCGCCGCCCTGGAGCGGGCCCGACAGGACGGCGAGCGGGCCGAGGCGGCGGACCAGCGGCTGGAGGAAGCCGACCGGGTACGCGGCGACCTACGCGCCCGCCTGATCGAGCTCGGCGCCCGGTGTCAGCAGGCCGAAGAGGACCGCGACGCCGCGCTGGCCACCGCCGCCGCCGCGCTCGCCAGCGCCGACGCAGCCGACGCCGACGCGACCGAGGCTCGCGCTCTCGCCGCGGCGGCCAGCGTCGCCCAAGCCGAGGAGCGTGAACGGGAGGCCGAGGCTCGCTGGGTCGAGACGGCAACGCTCCTCACGGTTACCGAGGATCGGGCGGTCGAAGCCGAGCGGCTGGTCGAGCATCTGCGCCGGCGGGAAGCCCACCTCACCGCCCGCGTCGCCC
>NZ_CDWWEW010000389.1:0-4752 GCF_977966315.1 Frankia sp. CeRuru1 | reverse complement strand
CCACATCCGGCGGATCCGGACGCGACCTACCACGGCTCCCGGCCGGCGCCGAGCTAGATCTCGGCGGGTGTCCACTGGGCTTGATTCTCCCGGATCGTCCATCGTGGGCCAAGTCCATGATCTCGCCGAGGCGGGCAAAGAGTGCAGCCGCCTGCAAACGCGAGTCCCAGGCGATGTCGTCTTCGGCGGCGAGCGCCTGTTCGTCGAACCATCGGACCGCGGTGTGCGCCGGCCGCGCCGGGCGGTCCCAGAACGCGACGAAGCCGTGGTCGATGTGTACGTGCTCGCTGGCGGTATGGCTGTCGGGGCTCGCGGCCATCTCGACGACCCACCAGGGCGCGACGACGGGGCTGTGGGGGAAGCCCTCGGGCAGCGGGGTCGTCGGGCCGGCTACCAGCCGAATCCGGCACCCCAGCTCCTCTTCGACCTCGCGAACCGCGGCCTCGGCCGCGTTCTCGTCCGCCTCGACGTGGCCACCGGGCGGAAGCCAGCCTCCCATCCGCGGATGCCAGATCATCGCGACCTGCCAGCCCGCGTCCGGGTGCTCGCGGAAGACAAAGACAGTCGCCGTCGCCTCTTTGATCATCGACTCGCATCCGCTGGAGCGCGGCTACAGGGCCGGGCAGGGACGGAGACGGCCACGCGGTCGCTGCGTCCGATGACGTCGGCCATGTGGGTATTCCCGGGTCGAAGCGGAGTTGGGATGGGTCAGCCGGGCTGAGGGCCGACCGGACGTTGATCAGTTTCGGACTGGTAGAAGTCCTCGAAGGCACGGACGGTTGGGCTGGGAGGGAACGCGGAGAGCAGGAACCGTAGGCGCTGGACGCGTTCAGAGGCTCGCGCGGAGCCCGCGCGCGCCTCCAGTCTGACGACGTCTCGGGCTTCCTCGACGGCCCGGTCGAGTTCGCCTGTCTGGGTGTATGCCTCGGCGAGCCAGGAGCGGTAGAGGGCGGCTTCGCGGGCGTGGTCGGTGTCGCAGCGCGCGACCGCGTCGACCAGCAGCGGTACGGCGCGCTGTGGGAGGCCGAGTTCGACGTAGCAGCGGCCCGCCATGATGTTGATCTCGTTCTCGTCGAGCCAGTACACCCAGGTCGGCTCGTCGTCGGGCCGCCGCTGGTCGTAGTGCCGCTCGACGGCGGCAAGTGCGTGCTCTGCGGCGGGTCGGTCCCCGGCCTTGGCGTACGCCCAGGCGATCCGTTCGTGCAGGAGGGCGAGGGTGGCCGGCGTCGCCGAGTCTTGGGCGCCGTGCAGGGCGGTGCGCGCGAGCAGGATCGCGGTACGCGGGTCGCCCTGGTTGGCGAACTGGTAGCTCAGCGTCGAGATCAGGTTCGCCGCGACAGGGCTGTTGGCGGCGGCATGCGCCGCAGTCACGCCGTCGAGGTAGAAGCGCCGGGCTGCCTGGGTGTGGCCGGCGTCCATCGCGACCCACCCGGCGAGCTGGCACAGTTCCGCGACCGCGGAGTGCAGCCGGCGTCCGAGGCGGTCGTCGTAGGCGGCGTCGTCGAGCACCGCCGTCGTGGCGGCGAGCTCCCGTGCGACCAGCGCGTGAAGATCCCGGCCGCCGATGAAGTCGTCCAGGCGGCGCAGCTGCGCGACCCGTCCCTCCACGGTGCGGGTGAACGCTTCTCCGATCCGCCGTCCCGCCCGGGTCTCCACGACCTGGGGAGGGTCGGTCACCAGCCACTCGTGCGCATAGCGCAGCGCCATGCCCGCGTCGATCACCATGTTTCCGTCTGCGCCCAGAGCTGCGGCGGCTGCCATCGCGCGCCCCTGGCCGGATGTTGCGACGCTACGTCGGCCGGGCTGAGCGGCGGGGATGGCCGATGGTCCGATCCCGGGTGATCGTTCCGCGGTCTGCGAGGTGCTGATCGCCGGGCTGTCGTAACCGCCCTGTGCCGGCCGCGACAGACCCTGGCGGATCTGGGCAATGAGGAGCAGGTCGTCGGAGGGCATCTGTTCGCGGTCGTCGAGGTCGAGGAGGCTGTGGATGCTCGTGCCGTAGACCTCGGCGAGCTGAACGAGGATCTGGGGGGTTGGCCTGCGGCGGTTGTTCGGCAGCGGCCAGTTCTCCAGCTCACTGAGCCGCGGGGCGGTCATCGCGGCGACGCCGTGTGGGTCCAAGCCGCCGCGGGCAGCGTGGGTATTGATGCGGTCGGCGGCCTGTGCCTGGGTCCAGCCGTGCGCGACCCGGTGGGCCGCACGAGGGCGCAGCCGGTAGCGGCGGGCGAACTCGATCGCGATCTCGTCATGCGACATGCCCACCGCGCGCATCCGCGCCCGCAACTCCTCCTGCTCGACTCGCTGGCTGGGACTGGCCACGTCAGACGTCCTTTCGGTGACAGCCTGTCGCCGCATCGCTCCGTCGACACCTCCACGGTAGTGAATCGATCACACCTCGGGGAGTAGGGGGCGATGCCGCCCGAAACGACAGCCGCTTCTGGCCGTCTTTTCCCAGCTCACGCGGGGTCGAGCAGGGTGAACAGCTTCTTCGCGGTGCGGGGGATGACCATCGGACGGTCCCCGGACGATGGTGTAACGGTTCCACTTTGCCTACCGTCAGTGAGGACCGTTCTCGTGATGAGGATCAGCTGCGCGACGCATCGTGACCGTCCCACCAGTCCTAGACCTGGCTCGGTCGACCCGCCCGGCCAGCTACGCCGGCCGGGCGTCGTCACGACGGTGCGCGGGTCGCGGGGGCGATCCTGATGGGGGGCGGCGCTGCGGTGGGAGCCGAAGGTCCGAACGTCGCGAGGGTCTACGACTACTTCCTCGGCGGCGCGCACAACTTCCCGGCCGACCGGGAGGCCGCGGCGCAGGTCGAGCAGACGTGGCCCCAGATCCGCGACACCGCGCGGGTCAACCGGCTGTTCCTGGGCGAGGCGGTCCGCTACCTCACCGGCGAGGTCGGCATCCGTCACTTCCTCGACGTCGGGTCGGGCATGCCGACCATGGGCAACGTCCACGAGGTCGCCCAGCAGTTGGCCCCGGACGCCCAGGTCGTCTACGTGGACAACGACCCGGTCGCGGTGGCGCACAGCCAGATCCTGCTCGCGCCCAACCCGGCGGCTGTGGCCGTGGAAGCGGATCTGGCCCGGCCTGGCGAGATCCTGGACCACCCGGAGGTGTCCCGGCTGCTGGGCCTGGGGCAGCCGGTCGCGCTGCTGCTGGTCGCGGTCCTGCACTTCTTCCCCGACGACACCGGCCCGCAGCAGCTGGTCGCGCAGCTGCGCGACGCCCTGCCGGCGGGCAGCTACCTGGTTCTGACGCATGCGACCGGTGATGGCCAGTCCCAGGACGTCATTGAGGCGGCCGAGGTGTACCGGCGCACGACCGCGCCGTTCCAGCTGCGCAGGCGTGACCAGGTGCTGTCGTTCTTCGACGGCTGTGGGCTGGTCGAGCCCGGTCTGGTCCTGCTGCCGGGCTGGGAGCAGGACCGGGCGCGCCGTCGCACGGCGGTGGGGGGTCGGCTGCCGGTCTACGCCGGTGTCGGGCGCCTGCGATGAGCCCGTCTTCGGGCTGCCTGACCTGCTGGCAAGGCGACGACGTCCACGATCTCGTCCTCTACGTCGAGGGGTGGATCGCCGCTGCGACCGCTCAGCTGTGGCCGCAGGCCGGCGTGACGTTCGGGACGATGGCCACCGCGGGCGGGGTCCTGTATCGGCAGGTCCGGATCGGCGAGGAGGCGCTGTGCGCGACGGTCCGCCCGGCAGGCGCTGCACTGTCGAACCTTGTGCGCGGCGATCACGGCGATCTGGCCACCGTGCTGGCCGACGTCGACGGGGGGCCGGCGAACGCGACGGTGCGCGAGGCCGAGCAGCTCACGGCGCTGGCGACCTACTCCCGTGTGCGGGTGGCCGCCCCGACTGCGACGGCGAAGGGGGTGATGTTCACCCCCTTCGTGAGCGGTCCCAGCCTGGCCGGCCGGCTCCAGAGCCGGCCGGCGGTGCTCACCGAGATGGTGACGGCGCTGATGGACCACCTGAGCGAGCTGCACCGCGACCCGGCCGGGCAGCTGCGACAGGCCGCGGCGCCTGCCCGCGGCTGGCCTCTGCCTCGGGTCGTGGCCGAGGCGGTGAGCCGCTCGGCGGAGCACCTCCACGCCGAACGAGCGACGGCAGGTGAGGCCGGGGAGCTACGGGCGCTGCTGGGGAGCCTGTTGGTGCGGCTCGGCCGGCTGGCCGCCCAGATGGACCCGGCAGCGTTCACCCGCGCCGGCATCGCCTTCGGGAATCTCTGCCCAAGCGGCGTGCTGTATCCCGACGGATCGCCACGGGCGGTGCTGGTGTCACCCGCGCTCGAACCCGGTGGGGACCTCGTGGACGCCGGAACACTGCTCGGCCATCTGCATCTGCTGGCCGTCGGCTGCCCGCCGCCGGTCCGGGTGGAACTGGTGGAAGGTGTCGAGGCGTGGCTGTCCGGCCGGCTGTCCGCCTGCCGGGATCAGTGGCGGGGCTGGCTGTCCGCTGTCCTGACCGTCTGGGCGGCCACCGTCTATGACCAGGTTGTCACCGCGCTGACGCTGCCCGCGGCCGTGCCGCTCGACCCGGCCGCGGCCGATCTGCTGGCCCGGCCGCTGCCGGCGCTGGCCGTCCTCGGCGTGCTCACCCGCGAGCTGCGCCGCCGCGGCGTCGGCCCGGCGCGGAACGCCGTCCTCGCCGCGCTTGCCGACAGCCCGGCTGACCAACCGGCGCGGCCGGCCGCGGCACGCTGATCCCTCTCCTGCTCGCAGACCGAAGGTGCACGTCCATGGCC
>NZ_CDWWEW010000388.1:0-4776 GCF_977966315.1 Frankia sp. CeRuru1 | reverse complement strand
CACGACACGTATCGGTCGAGGAGGTCGAGGAGATCCCCGCCACGATGTTCTTGCGTGATCCGTTATGACGGAAGAACGTCGCAGTAGAGCACCGTCCCAGAGGACACTCCCGCCCCGTCCACGATCCGCTCAGGAGGGTTACCCGACGTGCTGATCCGAAGCGCCCGCCTGTTCCGCCGGATCGCCCTGACCGTGCTGGGTCTCGGCGTCCTCGGCCTCGGGATCGCGATGTTGGCGCTGCCGGGCCCGGGATTCCTCGTCGTGGCGCTCGGGTTCTTCATCCTGAGCCTGGAGTACGAGTGGGCGCGCGGCCGTTTCGAGCAGGCCCGGCGCAAGGCCGCCGACCTCGCCGATCAGGCGGCCGCGAACCGGTTCTCGTCGGCGTTCACGATTCTGTTCGCGCTGGGGATGATCGCCGCGGGAATCGCGTGGATCGTGGTCGACACCCTTCCCGCGTCCTCCGGGTGGTCCGGCGGAAGCCTGATCCTCAGTGGGCTCGTCATCCTGACCACCATGATCGTGAGTCTCTGGCAGGCGAAGGAGGCCCGCGATGCCGGCCGGCCCACGCCCGCCGAACTCCTCGCCCAACGGGAGCCGGAGAAAAGTCGATCCTGATGGGCGAAGGTCTACTGGCCCTGGGTGACCTGACTGATCCCGAGTACGTGCGGCTGGGCGTACACGCACTTGTACAGGGCCGCGCGGTCGACGGTCGACGCCTTCGCAACGTCGTACCGCAGCGGATAGATCCGGCTGGTGGCCAGCTGGTTGCGGTCCTTCGGCAGCTGGATGGCCCTGCCCACCGAAGGGCACGCGGCGCGCACCGCGTCCTTCTGCGCCTCGGTGGCTCCCGGGGCGAAGTACACGACGGCCTCCTGTTGCGGCGGCGGCCCGTCCAACGTCGCGTAGATCCCGAAGACGATCAGGCCGATGGTGGCGAGTACCGCCACGACGACCATCGTCCGGCGCCGAGGGTCGGCCAGGTAGCGAGCGGCACGGGTGACAGCAGGTGACGACGATGGGGCCACGTGGTGAGTCCTGTCACATCGGGGAAGGAAATCTGGTCCGGACGACGGCTGGAGCACCGCCATGACCGGACCCCCAACGTAGTCCGCCGAGCGGGTCCGTAAGGTAAACGCCCTCATGAGGCTTAGCGACCTCCGCCACGGGTAACCGCCGGCCCACCGCTGCGCGGCGTGCTCGTACCGGTTCACCGTCGACCGGCGGCGCTGTGCCCGCGATCGCGCCCAACGACGGGCGACCCCGATGACATCGACCCCGATGATCATCAATTATCCGACGATCATCGATCCAAAGATGATCACAACCAGTGGACCATGGGAGCGAGGAACAGGTCGTGCCATCCCTGATCGAGGACTACGCGCTGATCGGCGACACCCACTCCGCGGCGCTCGTGTCGCGCACTGGGTCGATCGACTGGTTGTGCCTGCCCCGATTCGACTCGCCGTCGTGCTTCGCCGCCCTGCTCGGCGACTCCGAGGCCGGCCACTGGAAGATCGCGCCCGTCGAGCCAGTCCTGGGCATCAGCCGGCGCTACCGCGGCGACACGCTGGTGCTGGAGACGGACATGACGACCGCGTCCGGCACCGTGCGCATCGTCGACGCGATGTTCCCCCGCGCCGGCACGCACACCGTGCTCCGCCTGGTCGAATGCCTCGAGGGTGCGGTCCACCTCCGATCGGAGACCCGGTTCCGCTTCGACTACGGCTCCATCGTGCCGTGGGTCCGCCGGGTGGACGAGCACACCATGTCGGCGGTGGCCGGGCCGGATGCGGTCACCCTGCGGACAACCGCCCCGATGGAGGGGCACGACATGGCCACCTACGCCGACTTCCACGTCGCCGCCGGCCAGTCGGTACCGTTCTCGCTGACCTGGACCCCCTCCCATCAGACTCCCCCGCCGTCCCACGACGTCCGGCGCATGATCACCCTCACCGAGGCGTGGTGGTCGGACTGGATGGCGGGCTGCACCTACGACGGCCAGTGGCAGCCGGCCGTCCGCCGGTCGCTGATCACCCTCAAGGCGCTCACCTACGCCCCGACCGGAGGGATCGTCGCCGCCGTCACGACCTCGCTGCCGGAGCACATCGGCGGCGTGCGCAACTGGGACTACCGGTACTGCTGGCTGCGGGACGCGACAATCACGCTGCTCGCCCTGCTCGACGCCGGGTTCACCAGCGAGGCGACCGCCTGGCGGGAGTGGCTGCTGCGCGCGGTCGCCGGTGACCCCTCCCGGGTACAGATCATGTACGGCGTGGCCGGGGAACGCCGGCTGCCCGAATACGAGATCCCGTGGCTACCGGGGTACGAGAACTCCGCCCCGGTGCGGGTCGGCAACGCCGCCGTCGACCAGTTCCAGCTCGACGTCTACGGCGAGGTCCTCGACGCCCTGCATGTCGCGCGGGTCGCGGTCGCCAACCGTCGCCAGCCCGTGCCCGGGCTGGCGCTCCCCGGCGGGCAGACCATCACCGAGAGCCATGCGGACGACTCCTGGCCGCTGCAGACCAAGCTGATGGACTTCCTCGAGACCGGCTGGCGGAAGACCGACGAGGGCATCTGGGAGGTACGCGGCCCCCGCCGCCACTTCGTCCACTCGAAGGTGATGGCCTGGGTCGCGGCCGACCGGGCGGTACGCGGGATCGTCGAGTCCCGGCTACCGGGCCCCGTCGACCGCTGGTCGGCGCTGCGGGACGAGATCCACACGGAGGTCTGCACCCGCGGGTTCGACTCCGAACGCAACACCTTCACCCAGTTCTACGGCTCCAAGGAACTCGACGCGGCGCTGCTGTACATGCCGCTGGTGGGGTTCCTGCCCGCCACCGACCCCCGCGCCGTGGGAACAGTCGCCGCCATCGAGCGGGAGCTGATGGAGGACGGGTTCGTCCTGCGATATCCGACGGCCGAGGACGGCGCGGTCGACGGACTGCCCGCGGGCGAGGGCGCCTTCCTGGCCTGCACCTTCTGGTTGGCCGACAACTACGCCCTGTCCGGGCGGGTCCACGAGGCTCAGGAGCTGTTCGAACGCCTACTGTCGTTGCGTAACGACGTCGGGCTCCTCGCGGAGGAGTACGACCCCAGGCTGGGCCGGATGACGGGTAATTTCCCGCAGGCGTTCAGCCACGTCCCCCTGGTCAACACCGCGCGGACGCTCACCGACGCGCTGCGCGGCACACCGCGCTCGCGCACCGACCGGGCCCACCCGCCCGGCCACTTCTTCGGCTGAGCCCGCAGGACACCCGGCTGGCTACCGGGCTGACTACCGGCTCGTAACATACCGTGCACGCCGATACTGGATTCGTACGATCGGCGTGATCGGGATTCACGCTTTCGACGGACGGACAGGGGACGGGCGTGGCAGGTCGCATCGCGGTGATCGGCGGTGGAATTCTCGGGCTGGCGGTCGCCCGTCGGCTCGGGCAGGTCGAACCGGGATCGGCCGTGACGGTGTTCGAGAAGGAACAGGACATCGCCCGGCATCAGACCGGCCGCAACAGCGGCGTCGTCCACGCCGGTCTCTACTACGTCCCAGGCTCGCTCAAAGCGACCCTGTGCCGCCGTGGGGTCGGGCTGCTGCGGGAGTTCTGCGCCACGCACCGCATCCGGTACGACGAGTGCGGCAAGATCGTGGTCGCCGTCGACAACAGCGAGCTCGAACGGTTGGCCAAGATCGAGAAGCGGGCGGCGGCGAACGGCGTACCGCGGACCCGGATGCTCGACGCCGACGAGCTGCGGTCCGTCGAACCCCACGCCCGCGGGGTCGCCGCCCTGCACTCACCCACCACCGCCATCATCGACTATCCCGGGGTCGCGCGGGCCCTGCGTACCGAGATCGTCGCCGCTGGCGGGACCGTGCGCACCGGAGCCGAGGTGATCGGGGTGGAGGATCGCCCAGCCGGCGTCCACCTCCGCCTCACGGTCGCCGGAACCGCGCGCGCGCGACCCAACGGCAATCACGAGCTAGCGTCCCGCAACGGTGGCCGGGTCGCCGTCGTCTCCGAAAGCGTCGGGCCGTTCGACCTGCTGATCTCTTGTGCCGGGCTGCAGTCGGACCTGGTTGCGACGCTGACCGGTGAGGACGCCTCCCCGCAGATCGTTCCCTTCCGGGGCGACTACTGGCTGCTGCGCCCCGAGCGGCGTGGCCTCGTCCATGGGCTGATCTATCCGGTTCCGGATCCGCGATATCCCTTCCTCGGCATCCATCTCACCAAGCGCATCGACGGGGAGATCCTGGTCGGGCCGAACGCGGTGCTGGCCACTGCCCGAGAGGGGTACACGGTCGGCACCGTCCAGGGCACCGACCTGCGACGGACGCTCGCCTGGCCGGGGTTCCACAAGATGGCGAAGACCCACTGGAAGACCGGCGCCAAGGAGATGCTGCGCACGGCGAGCAAGCGGGCCTTCGTCGCCGAGGCCCGGCGCTATGTCCCCGAACTGCGGGCCACCGACGTGGTTCGCGGCCCCGCGGGAGTCCGGGCCCAGGCCGTCGCCCGCGACGGTAGCCTCGTCGACGACTTCGTCCTGTCCCACAACGGGCGGGTCGTGCATGTCCGTAACGCGCCATCTCCCGGCGCGACGGCATCGTTGGCGATCGCTGAGCATATCGTCAGCAAAATCGTTCCCGAGCGGGCCGGCTGACAAGCCCGAGAAACCGACCCGCCGTCTACTTGCCGCCGTCTACTTGCCGCCGGCTTCACCGACCCCGAGGTGACGCTGAACCCGGATCCCGCCCGCTTCGAGGCGGGTGAACAGATCCGGAGG
>NZ_CDWWEW010000387.1:0-4801 GCF_977966315.1 Frankia sp. CeRuru1 | reverse complement strand
TGACCGCCTACGAGGAGGCACTGCGCCTGCCGCCGCGCACGCTGACCCATCTCTACGACTACCTTCGCCGCAATCACGGTGATTTCCACGGGCCCGCGGTCGAAGCGCCGAACGCAGCCGAACACGACCTGCTGTACGAGGCGAGCGTCGGCACCGCGCTGAGTGCCGGCCAGTGGCTGGTCGTCGGGCACGTCTTCCACGCGGTCGGGAGCCCACGGCAGCGCCTGAAGATCCAGGAGAATCTTGCGGCGCTGTTGCCGGCGGCGTGCGTCGGCGACTTCCGGCTTCTCCGTGAGGCGGCGGCGCTGACCGGCATAGGGATCATCCGGCCCGTGCTCGACGTCATCCGGTGTTCTCCGGGCCGGGCCGCCCAACCCGTCGAGGCGCTGGGCCTTCTCGGGGGCGAAGCGGCGCGGCTGCTCGGCCGGCTGGTCACGGACCCGGTCGACCCGTGGATGTTGCGGGCCGCGCTCGAAGCCTTCACCCGCCTCGTGCAGCGTGGCCAGCAGGACCAGCTGGACGCCGATGAACGAGCGTCCGTCCTCGCCGCCGCCCGCAGGGTGCTCGACGATCCGGCGGCCGGTCACACGGTTCGCCAGCAGGCGGCACGCCTGCTCGTGTGCGCCTCGCCGCCCGGCAGCGACCTCTACGGCAAGGTCTATCGTCAGCTCCGCTACTGCGACGACGTCGACCTCGTCCAGCTCGTCGCACCGCCGTTGGCGCAGCGCCGACGGCTGCTGGACGACGTCATGACGGGCACCGCCAGCATCATCGGCGCTCACCGCCTCCGCGGAGCGGACGGCCTGCGCCAGCTTCTCGGGATGGCGCTGTTCAGCGACGACCGCTGGATACGCGAAGAAAGCAGCCTGGTGCTGGCCGCGAGCCCGTTCGCCGCCGCGGTCGCCGACAGTCTCGGCCACCGCCTCCTGCTCGGCGGGGACCGGTACGAGTACCAGCGCGCGCTGGTACTCGTACTCGCGCGCCTAGCTAATCCGGCGGCCGCGGAGGCGCTCCGAGCGGTTCTCCACGACACCGGCCGGGAGAACTCGGTTCATGTCAGCGCGGCCTGGTTCCTCGCCGAAATCAACCTGCCCAGCCACGAGGACCGATGGATCGCAGATCTGTTCGCCCTCCACACCGGTCAGGAGATCCGGCGCGGACTGGTGTACCTGGCAGCCCGCCACAAGAAGGCCGACGTGCTCCTCGGACTCCCAGATCGCCGGCGACGCCCATTACTGGATGAATGCCACGGAACCGCCTCCGCCGTCACCCCCTGCCTGACCTGCGATGGGAGACCAATGAAACCGATGGACAGGAACAGCGGCAGTCCCCGGCGGCTCATCACCGCTGTCATCCTGTCGGCCGTCGTCGCCACAGCGACCAGTGGCTGCATGGCGAGCGCCAACGACCAGGACGAAACTCCCACGCTGCCGGTAACGCAACCACAGGGAGAGGATTCCGGTGGACACGGCTCGGAACCGGCCCCCGCCAGCAGGCTGCCAGCAGAACTGATCGGCTCCTGGAACGGCGACGACGCGCAGCGCATCGGAAGCTGGTTCGTCACTTTCCACGAGGACGGCCGATTCCAGTCGGACAACGAGCGCCGCGGGTTTCACGCGTCCGGCATCGCTTCCGTGAATGGCCGGCAGATCACGATGCGGCCCGATGGCGGACAGCCCAGCACAACCAGCTGGTCAGTGGACGGTGGTGCGCTGCGCCTAGGGCCGTCCACCTATCTGAGGGTCGACGCCGGCCAAGGAGGCGTGACGGGCGCCGCGCTTCTCATCGGCACTTGGCTAAGCGTCGACAGCACGTTCAAGACACTGCGTTTCGCCCCGGACACAACATTTCAGCTGGACGACACCGGGCAGGCGGTCACCGGCCGTTTCAGCGTCCAGGGAAACTCGCTGACACTCGAGCCGGCCGGGTACGCGCCGACAGTTTACAGCTGGTCTGTCGCCGGAGCGTTCCTCACACTGACGTCCCCGGCTGGGGTCTCCGAATACACCCGCGGCGGCTGATCCGGCACGTGGACGAAGGCGGCGACGGCCGGTGAGGTGTCCACCCCCACCACCAATGGATGTGTGTAACCCGGGGGTGGTACCGATCGTGCTCGCCCACGCTCGCGCCCTGCTTGCCAGCACCCCCGAGGGCCGCACCGCCTACCTCGACGCGGATCTGCGCGACCCGGAGCGCATTCTGGCCACCCCGGAACTGCGCGACACCCTCGACCTGACCCAGCCGGTCACCCTGTCCCTGATCGCGATCTTTCGTTTTATCCCCGACGCGGATGACCCCTACGGCATCCTCGGCCGGCTGCTGGCGGCCCTGCCGTCGGGCAGTTATCTGGCGCTCACCCACGCCACCGCCGACGTCAACCCCGGCATGGAGCAGCTCTTCACCACGTACCGCTCCCGGGGCATCCCCGGGCAGCACCGCACCCGGGCCGGAGTGGAACGGTTCTTTGCCGGCCTGGAGCTCATCGACCCCGGAGTGGAGATGGTCCATCGGTGGCGGCCGGAGGAGCCCGCCGCCGAGGGCGAGGGGCCGACCGAGGGCGAGGTCAGTGTCTACGGCGGCGTCGCCCGCCTCGGGTAGCCACCTCGGGTAACCGCCTCGGGTAGCCACCGGCTCTCACCGGTTGTGCGGCCGCCAGCCGCTGCGGGCCCCGGGCCGGGGGCGGTGCGCTCACGCGGGCGGGTTCACCCGGAGGCGCCGAACGGCTCGAACGGGCCCGCAACGGGCCCGGCCGCACCCGCGCACCCTCCCGGCACCATGCCGAACCGGTCCGGGCGACGACCATGGACGGTATCGTCGGCACCGTGAGTATCGTCGGCACCGTGGGCACCGTACGGGTCTTCCTCCTGGACGATCATGAGATCGTCCGGCGCGGCATCCGCGAGATGCTCTCCGAGACCGATGACATCGAGGTCGTCGGAGAGGCGTCCACCGCGGCGGAGGCACTGCGCCGGATCCCGGCGACGAGGCCGGACGTTGCCGTGCTCGACGCCCGCCTCGAGGACGGCAACGGTATCGACGTCTGCCGGGACCTGCGCTCGGCGCATCCCGAGATCGGCTGCCTGATCCTCACCTCCTACGACGACGATGACGCCCTGTTCGCCGCCATCATGGCCGGGGCCGCCGGCTACCTGCTCAAGCAGATCAGGGGCACGGACCTGGTCGGCGCCATCCGGACGATCGCCGCGGGCCGTTCCCTGCTCGACCCGGCCGTCACCCAGCGGGTCCTCACCCGGTTGCGGGAGGGCCCGGCCGAGGACCGCAAGCTTGCCACCCTCGGCGAGCGGGAACGCCAGATCCTCGTCCTCATCGCGGAGGGGCTGACCAACCGGCAGATCGCCGGGCGGATTCACCTGTCCGAGAAGACGGTGAAGAACTACGTCTCGGCCATCCTGGAGAAGCTGGAGCTGTCCAGCCGCACCCAGGCTGCCGTGTACGCCACCCGCATCGAGAAGTGACGGCGCCCTGAAGCGCGACGGCGGCCTGAGACGCGACGGCGCCGCGCGGGATGGTCACACCGGACCCACCGGACGGCGTCAGTCCAGGTGGGCGAGAACCGTCTGCAGGGCCTCCGCGACCGGGACGGCGGTGCGTACCACCGTCGCCGACGGCCACGGGTCGGCGCGGGCCGCCATCGCCCGGTGGATGGCCATCGTCGCCTCCGACGGATCGGTGCCCGCGGCGGCGCGGCGGCCGATCCGGGCGGCCGCCACCTCCGGTGCCGTCACGCAGTGCAGCTCCACCAGGTCGGCGCAGACGCTTGCGGCGAGCTCGGCGGCGGCCCGGCGGTGACGCGCGCTCGACCAGGAGGCGTCCAGCACCACCCGTTCCCCGCGGGCGAGAGCCGCCCCGGCGCGGCGCAGCATCTCGGCGTACGTCGCGTCGGTGATCTCGGGGGCGTAGCGCCCGGTGCCGAACCGCGGGTCGGAGGTCGCGGGGTCGCCGTCCGCGACCGGCGCGCCCGCCGGCGCGACGCCCACCGCGCCGGTACCGGCGTCGCGGCGGGCTCCGGTTCCGTGGGCTCCGGTTCTCGTGGCGGTGCCGCCGGCGTTCGCCGGAGCGCTGGCGTTGCGCAGGGCACTGGCGTACCCGCCGGCGGTAGTGTCCGCGGCCGGCCCACCCTCACGCAGGGGCATCCCGGTCAACTCCTGGCGGATCACGTCGGAGCGCAGCAGCACCCAGCCGTCACCGACCCCGGCCAGCCGGCCGGCCAGGGTCGTCTTGCCCGTCCCGGGCAGCCCGCCGACCACGACGAGCTGGACCCGGCCGGCCCGCAGGTGACGGTGGGCGACGGCCAGCAGCCGGCGGGCCTCCTCGGCCGCGTCGGGATCACCCTGCCCGCCCCGGATACAGGTCACCTTCGCCCGGACGAACGCCCGGTAGGCGACGTAGAGATGCTGCAACGACCGCGGGTGCACCTCGCCGCTGAACTCCCGGTAGGCGTCGAGGAACTCGGCGGCCTCCTCCGGCGCGCCGAGGCGTTCCAGATCCATCGCCAGGAACGCGACGTCGCCGAGGACGTCACCGAAGCGCAGCCGCGGATCGAACTCGATGCAGTCGAGGATGCGGGGTCCGTCGTCGAGGCAGTAGATGTCGTCGGCGAGCAGGTCGCCATGCCCGTCGCGGATCCACCCGGCGCGCATCCGATCGCCGAGCAGCGTCTCCCGGCCGGCCAGGTAGCGCAGCGCCAGTGCGCCGATCTCGTCGACCACCGCCGCGTCCAGCAGGGTGCCGCGGTAGGGGAAGATGCCTTCCAGGCCCTCCCGCCACAGCCCCTCCAGGG
>NZ_CDWWEW010000386.1:0-4829 GCF_977966315.1 Frankia sp. CeRuru1 | reverse complement strand
GGCGGGGCGAGCGGCCGGCTGGCCCAGCCAGCGTCGCACCAGACTGGTCAGAACCAGGATCACGGCTGTTCCGACCACTTCAATGATCACATTCGCGAGCAGATGACTCATCGTGCAACCTCCTATGCGTACTGTGTCGCTCCCCGGCCCTGATCGGGGCGCGCCAGACCGCCACGAGGCGGGCGGTTCGTACTTCCGGGTGACACGGTGCGGGCTAAAGATGAACAGAAAGCGAGCGATCTCGTTCGGTTGCATGGCCAGAGCATGAACCCGCCTATTCGTCGCGGTCCGTGACTGTCCGACGAACCGCCGGGTCAGCCCGTGTGGGGGGCCTGCTGCGGGGTGGGCTCGGCCCGATCCGGCGGAACCCCGATCGGACCAGGTCGATCGGACGAGGTCGATCGGACGAGGTCGATCGGACCAGGTCGGAGGATCGGAGAAGGCGGGGACGCCGTCACCCGGCATCCGCCCGCACTTCACCCTTCGCTACGGTGAAGCCGTGGTCGGGTGTGCGTGGATGACGCGAACAGGTCGGGCGCGGAGCCGGCAGACCGATCGTCGTTCCGCGTGGCCTCCGGACCCGGCGGCCTCGCCGGACGGGCTGAACGGACCGGATGGGCCGGGTAGGCCGGACTCGTCTGGCTCGTGGGCCAGGTCGGCGCGTCGATGAACTTCTTCGAGGGGACGGTCCTCGGTCTCGTTCAGGGGCTCACCGAGTTTCTCCCGGTCTCGTCCAGCGCCCACCTGCGCATCGCCGCCGCGCTCGCCGGCTGGGAGGACCCGGGCGCCGCGTTCACCGCTGTGACCCAGATCGGCACCGAGGCCGCCGTGCTGATCTACTTCCGTAAGGACATCGCCCGCATCGTGGCGGCGTGGGCGCGCTCGCTCACCCGCCGGGAGATGCGTAAGGACCCCGACGCCCGGATGGGCTGGCTGGTCATCCTCGGCACCCTTCCGATCGGCCTGCTCGGGGTGACGCTGCAGGACGCCATCGAGGGCCCGTTCCGCGACCTGCGGCTGATTGCCACGACGCTGATCGTGCTTGGCCTGATCCTGGGCGGCGCGGACTGGTACGCCTCGAAGGGGCGGCCGCAGGGTCGTCATTCGCCGCCCCGCCCGCGCAAAGTGCTCGAGGACTTGTCGGTGCGTGACGGGCTCTTCTATGGCCTCGCCCAGTCTGCCGCGCTGATCCCCGGCGTCTCCCGGTCCGGTGCGACGATCAGCGGGGGCCTGCTCCTCGGCTACACCCGCGAGGCCGCGGCCCGATATTCTTTCCTGCTGGCGATGCCAGCGGTGCTGGCGTCCGGGGTCTTCGAACTGCGCTCCATCGGTGGGAAGGATGCCGACGTCGCCTGGGGCCCGACGATCCTCGCCACGCTCGTGGCGTTCGCCACCGGGTACGCCGCGATCGCGTGGTTCCTACGGTACATTTCGACGCGCAGTTTCGCGCCCTTCGTGCTGTATCGCGTGGGGCTGGGGTTGCTGCTGTTCTCCCTGCTGGCCGGGGGTGCCCTCAGCCCCGGCGCCGGTGCCCCCCCGGGCTGAACGGGCGGGGAGCCCCAGGCGCGACCCACGTGCCTACGCCCGTCAACTACGGTGAGGGTCGGCGGTCCGCGTGCGCAGACGGTGAAGGTGTCTGCGGGACATATCCGAACGAGTCCGAGGCCCGCCCGACGTCGGTCGGGAAACCGATACCGATACCGATTCCGCTGCCGAGCCTCCGGCAGCGACCGCGACGGAGCGTGGAGGACGCCATGATTCGGCGAGGGGCCGCGGGATCGCGGCTGTCTCCGGGACGGCTCGACGACCGGGACCTGGCGCCCATCGACGACCCCGCGTCCGTCGGCGACCCCGCGTCCGTCGGCGACCCCGCGTCCGTCGGCGACCCCGCGTCCGTCGGCGACCCCGCGTCCATCGACGACCCCGCGTCCATCGACGACCCCGCGTCTGCCAACGGGTCCATGCCCGCCAACGGGTCCGCGTCCGCCAACAGGTCCATGCCCGTCGGCGGGGCCTGGTCCGTCGGCGGGTCCGGCCCCGCCGCGACCGGTCGATCCGCCGCCGGGCTGACCGCCGCCGAGGTCGCCGAACGCGTCGCCGACGGCCGCGTCAACGACGTGCCGGCCCGCTCCAGCCGTTCGCTGCGCGACATCATCCGTGCGAACGTCCTCACCCGGATCAACGCGATCATCGGCGTTCTGCTGGTCTTCGTCGTCATCGTCGGTCCATTCCAGGACGCCCTGTTCGGCGGTGTGATCATCGTGAACACCCTGGTCGGCCTGTTCCAGGAGCTGCGGGCGAAGCGCACCCTGGACCGGCTTGCCGTGGTGGGGGAGTCCCGGCCCGTCGTGCGGCGTGACGGTGTCGCCCGGGAGCTCCCCGCCGCCGAGATCGTGCTGGACGACGTGATCGAGCTCGGCGCCGGCGACAAGATCCCCGTCGATGGCCTGGTCCTGGCAGCCGATCACCTGGAGGTCGATGAGTCGCTGCTCACCGGTGAGGCGGATCCGGTGCACAAGCAGCCCGGCGACATCGTCATGTCGGGCAGCTTCGTTGTCGCGGGGTCGGGGGCGTTCCGGGCGACCCGGGTGGGCCGCGAGGCCTACGCGGCCCGGCTCGCTGAGGAGGCGAGCCGGTTTACCCTGGTGCACTCCGAGCTGCGGGGCGGCATCAGCACCATTCTGCGGGTCGTCACCTGGATGATCATTCCGGCCGGCCTCGCGCTGATCATCAGCCAGGTGGTCGTCAACGACGACGACCTGCCCGAGGCCATCCGCCGGATGGTCGCCGGACTCGTGCCGATGGTGCCGGAGGGCCTGGTGCTTCTCACGTCGGTCGCCTTCGCGGTCGGCGTGGTGCGGCTGGGCCGGCGGCAGTGCCTGGTGCAGGAACTGCCCGCGATCGAGGGGCTGGCCCGCGTCGACGTCGTCTGCCTGGACAAGACCGGCACCCTCACCGAGGCCGCGATGGACGTCGTGGAGCTGCGGATCGTCGAGCCGGGCACCGCCGGCGCCGTACCTGAGACGGGCGCCGCCTCCGGGGCAGGTGCGGCCGGAGAGCCGAGCACCCTCGTGCCGAGCGTGCTCGGCGCCCTCGGCGCGGCCGACAGCCGGCCGAATCCGAGCCTGCAGGCGATCATCGATGCCTATCCCGCCCCGCAGGGCTGGCAGGTGCGGGCGGACGCGCCGTTCTCCTCGGCGCGTAAGTGGAGCGGCGCGACCCTCGCCGCCGCGGACGGGACCGAGGGCACCTGGCTGCTCGGCGCGCCCGACGTGCTGCTGGCAGCTGGTGACCGGGTGCTCGCCACCGCGGACGAGTACGGGGCGCAGGGCCTGCGGGTGCTGCTGCTCGCTCGGTTCGGCGCGCCGCTGGCGGACGCACTGGCGGACCCGGCGACGGTGCCGACTGGCGTCGTCCCGGTGGCGCTCGTGGTCATCGCCCAGCGGCTGCGGGCGGATGCCCCGGATACCCTGCGGTACTTCGCCGAGCAGAACGTCGCCGCCAAGATCCTCTCGGGGGACAACGCGCTGTCGGTCGGCGCGGTCGCCCGCTCGCTGGGGCTGCCCGGCGCCGACGATCCCGTTGACGCCCGCACGCTGCCGACCGACCGGGCCGCGCTCGCCGACGCCATGGAGAGCCACTCGATCTTCGGGCGGGTCAGCCCGCAGCAGAAGCGGGAGATGGTCGCGGCGTTGCAGTCGCGGGGGCACGTCGTTGCGATGACCGGCGACGGCGTCAACGACGTCCTGGCGCTCAAGGACGCCGACATCGGCGTGTCGATGGGATCCGGCAGCCAGGCGACCCGCGCGGTCGCCCAGATCGTGCTGCTGAACAACAGCTTCGCGACGTTGCCGCCGGTGGTCGCTGAGGGACGGCGGGTCATCGGCAACATCGAACGGGTCGCGAACCTGTTTCTGACCAAGACCGTCTACTCGGTCCTGCTCGCAATCGTGGTTGTGATCACCCAGGTGCCGTACCCGTTCCTCCCTCGGCATCTCACGCTCGTCGGGTCGCTGACGATCGGCATCCCGTCGTTCTTCCTGGCGCTGGCACCGAACACCGAACGGGCGCAGCCGGACTTCGTCGGTCGGGTGCTGCGCTTCGCCCTTCCCGCCGGGTTGCTCGCCGCCGCGGCGACGATGACATCCTACCTGCTGGCCCGGTCACACTTCTATGGTCAAGACCTGGACGCCGAGACCTCGATGGCGACGCTGACGCTGTTCGGAGTCGCGCTGTGGGCACTGGCGATCGTCGCCCGTCCGTACACCTGGTGGCGCATCGCGCTCGTGCTGACCATGGCGGTCGCGTTCGCGCTGGTCCTGGCCATCCCGTCCGGCCAGGAGTTCTTCCAGCTCTCCCTGGTGGGGACGACCGGGCCGTGGACGGCGGTCGGCATCGCCGCGGTGGCGGCGGTCCTGCTCGAACTCGTATGGGCGATCATCCGCCGGCAGCTGACGGTGGTGGCCGCGCGGGTGGACCTGGAAGCGGCGCGCCGCCCGTCGATTTCGCAGAGCAACGTGCGGATCCTGCCCGCGGCGCGGACCCTGCCCGCGGCGCCTGCCGAGGGTGCGCCTGCCGACAGCCCGCGGTCCGCGGCGGTCGTCCGTCCAGGGGCGGTCGTCCGTCCGGGGGTGGTCGTCCGTCCGGGGGGGAGGGCCGCGGCATCCGGTCCCGACGGCCCGCGGCCGACGCCGTAGCCGGGGTTCTCTCCCGGCCTGCCTATCCGGAGGTCTCGGCCTCAGCGCTGGTCTCGTCTCCGGGGGCGGGCGAGGTCGTGCGTGAGGTGGCGGCTGCTGAGGTGGCGGCTGTCGAGGTAGTGAGGGTGGCCG
>NZ_CDWWEW010000385.1:0-4830 GCF_977966315.1 Frankia sp. CeRuru1 | reverse complement strand
CCACTCATCCACCCATGAACGAGCGGATCGCGCGTCTCGAACAGATGTCACGCATGAATCCGTATCGGTGACCGGGCCTGATGACCACGATGTTGTCCGCGGCGCGTCGCCGCGGCAACACCCCGAAGTACTCGGAGTACGCTTTAACCCTGAACCGCTAACCGCGAACTGCCGGCCGAAACGGCGTCGGTTCACAACCAGGACCGCGGCGGAGCAAACCCCCCAGGTTCCGCCGCAAGCACCCCGCCCGAAACCCCCATCGGGCGGGGTGCGCCCTGCCTCGAGCTTTTCCGTCGCGTCAGCGGTAGTTGACGAACTGGAGGGGAACTTCGAAGTCCTCGGCTTTGAGCATCTGGATCACGCGCTGCAGGTCATCGCGCTTCTTTCCGGTCACCCGTAGCTGATCACCCTGGATCTGGGCCTGTACCCCTTTCGGGCCATCCGTCCGGATCTTTTTGGCGATGGCCTTGGCCTTGTCCTCCGCGATGCCCTGCTGAACGGTGACGGGCAACCGGAACTCCTTGCCCGACGGCTTGGGCTCGTCGAAGGTCAGGGCCTTGAGGGAAATGCCGCGTTTGACGAACTTCTCCTGAAGCACGTCGAGCACCGCCTTGACCCGTTCGTCCGTGTTCGCTACAAGCAGAATCGACTCGCCGGACAGCGTCGCGGATGCGCCGGTGTCACGGAAGTCGAAGCGAGTCCGGATTTCCTTGACCGTCTGGTTGACGGCGTTGTCTATCTCCTGGGCATCAACTTTGCTGACGATGTCGAAGGATGGATCTGCCACGTGTGCGGACCTCCTGGTCGGTTCGATGTGGGTGAGGATCGTGTGGAGTCGGGTGCTGTGCGTGATCGTGGTGCGCGGCCTTCGTCTCGTGAGCCGCTACTCACCGTTGTAATCGATCGTCGGCGGCTGCGGCGGGGTGGTGCGGCATCACGATGCTCCGTCGGGACCGGTATGCTCCTCCACGACGGCAGGTTGCCCGAGCGGCCAAAGGGAGCGGTCTGTAAAACCGTCGGCTCAGCCTACGATGGTTCGAATCCATCACCTGCCACCATCCCGCAGTTCCCGGGGATCATGCTTCTGTACAGGCTCGGATCCACAGGCCCGGGGCATCGCTCTGGGCCTGTGTGCGTGCGGTCGCGGATGCTCCTTGTCGCCGGGCGGTCAGGTGTTCGCGGCGGCATCCAGGTCCGCCCGGGTCAGGACGGGGTGCAACGTCAGACCGAGCTCGGCGAGTCTCTCCCGGCCGCCCTCCTGCCGGTCGATCACGCAGAGCACGTGTTCCACGACCGCTCCGGCATCCCGCAGTACCCGGGTCGCGTCGAGCACGGCACCACCGGAGGTGACCACGTCCTCGATGAGGACGACGTGGCGTCCGGTGACGTCGCCGCCCTCCGCGATGCGTCGGGTGCCGTATTCTTTGGCCTTCTTCCGGACGAACCGGGCGGGCAGGCCGGTGCGCTGGGAGAGCAGAGTCGCGAGGGGCACTCCGCCGAGTTCGAGTCCGGCGAGGATCTCCGTGCCGGGCGGCACCAACTCGGTGAGTCCGGCCACCACCGCGGCGAGCAGCGCCGGGTCGGCTTCGAAGAGGTACTTGTCGAAGTACTCGGTGCTTGTCCGACCCGACCGGAGCAGGAATGTCCCGGTCAGATGGGAAGCAGCCCGAACCTGGGCGGCCAGCGCCGCGTTGTCGTTCACGTCTGCTCACTCTAGGACCGGTTCCCAGCCGGGATGCCGGCCGCAGATGGTCACCGGTGGTCGTTAAACAGTCACCGGCGACTGGTGACCAGAAACCGTGGCTCGTGGGCCGCCACGGCCGGGGCACTACCGTGGCCTCATGTCGTCGGCTGAGGCGGAGCGCGCGGTCCCGCTGTTCGTCTACGGGACGCTGCTGTTCCCCGAGGTCGTGCGGGCGCTCATCGGACGCGTGCCCCAGGCGGGGCCCGCTACGGTCACCGGCTGGCGGGCCGCCCGGCTGCGTGACCGGCTCTATCCGGGCCTCGTGCCCACGGCCGAGGCGGACGGGCCGGATCGGGCCACCGCCGGCCTCGTCCTCTTGGGGCTCGCCCCACGGGAACGGGCGATCCTCGATGCCTTCGAAGGCGAGGCCTACGAAGCCCGTCCGCTGGTCCTGGCCGACGGGCTACCCGCCATGGCCTACCTTTGGCGCGATCTCGCCGAGGCGATGCCGGAGAACTGGGACGCCCGCGTCTTCGCTGACCGTCATCTCACCGACTACGCCCTGCGATGCGTCACCTGGCGGGCGGGGCTGGCAGATCCGGCACCCTGACCGCGAGCCGCCGTTCAGCCGGTGGTGGGCGGCCGCGGACCCTCCTCGCGCCGGATGCCACCCCCGGAGGTCACCCGGGTGCCACCGGTCTCGGCGAGGCGACCGACTCCGGCCTCATGCCCGGCGGAGACCCCGGCCCGGTCGCTCGGATACGGCTCCTCGTACCCGGCTCTGGCCCGAGGAGCATCGTAGGTGCACAGTGCGTAGATGACGACTACGTCGATCGCGATGATGACGACAGACCAGACCGGGAACGCTGCAAGGAACGCCAGCTGCCCGATGGCGTTGATCGCCGCGATTGCGACACCTCCCCAGCGGGCGGCCTCGTTACGGGCCGCGATGCCGAAGGCGATCAGTATCTCGACGACGCCGACCACGATCCACAACCAGCCCCAGAAGGTGGTGTCGGCGTAGATCACGCTGGCCCCGCCGTTGAGGTTGTTCACTACGACGGTGTAGTCGCGCAGGGACGCGATGCCGTAGATCAGGTTGTGGAAGCCGACGATGAACATGATGACGGCGGCGAAGGTGAGCCATCCGTTCAGCGGGCGTGCCACCCGTGTTCCTGCCATCTCATCCTCCCCGGTCGTACTCGCGGCGGATCGCTCTGCCCGCATGGTGCGGTCCGTCGTTGTTCGGTGGTCATACGACTACCTCTCCGCCGCGTAGGTGCGATACCCACGGTAGACCGCCGTCACCCATCGTCGTGTCCGTCGGGCCGGAGATGGTTCTCTCCGGCCCGGGACACGATCAGGGAGCGCTGCCGGCGCCACCCGCCGCACCCACGCCACTTCTGCCGGTCCCACTCTTGCCGGCGGGCAGTGTCGTGACCGCGTTCGTCGCCACGCTCCAGCGGAGCTTGCCGAACTGGAAGGCGCTCTCCCGTCCGCCCGGGACCGAGTACTCGTCGGTGATCGGAAGCCCGAGGCTCGACGTCGTGCCACCGAGGCCCAGATAGGTCTGCAGGATGCGGCCGTGGACCTCGTGCGCGCCGATGGCCGGGTGCCAGTAGATCCAGCCACCCTGGAACCTCGCCTGAAGCGTCTCCGAGGCCGTGGCGTACTCGACACCGCTCACTGGTCGGTGCAGGAAGCTGTTCGTTCCGCCCAGCTCCAGGAACTTTGTCGCGATGGATCCGTGCAGGGCCCGTACGCCGGTCGCCACGGACCAGAAGGCCAGGCCGTTGGAGTAGCGCTGCCAGCGACCGCCACCGCCGGCGGGCAGTTCGCTGTCGACGGGCGTCCCGACGGCCAGACGGCTCAGCCCGGCGGTCGCGTACCACTTCTCGATCTCGCTGTGGGTGCCGTCGGCCTGTGCGGCGAGCGCGGTCAGCGTGCAGCACAGCACGTTCAGATCGACGTTGCCCATGATCCCCGGGACATTTCCACTCGAGGTGTACTGCCACAGCGCCCACTTCGTCCAGCCGCCGGGCAGCCAGCCCGGGGTCGCCTTGTTGTTATAGATGGCGAACCAGAACGGATACCGGGCGAAGCTGTGGTCGTCCGCCAGTTTCTTGGTCCAGAACGAGCGGTACGTGTAGAGGATGGGCGCCCGGCCGGTCTCGGTCTCGATCTTCTCGAGGAACGCCCTCGTCCAGGCGGCCAGCGCGGCGGGATCGAGTCCTCCGTCGTCCTCGAGGTCGAGCACGGGGGCCAGCTGCCCGGCGGCGCGGGTCAGCCCGCTCACCGTGATGAAGCGCTGTGCCTGGTCCACCGCGGTCGAGATCGGCCGCGCCGGCCGCGCGTAGTGATAGGCCCCGACCACCAGACCGGCCTTGGCGGCCGCCTCCCGGTCCGCGGCAAAGTACGGATTGGTGTAGTTCGTTCCTTCGGTGGCCTTAATGATCGCAAAGCTCAGGCCGGAGCCGCGCGCTGCGATCCAGTCGATGGGGCTGCCGCCGGGATGCTGCCAGGAGGCCACGTCGATCCCCCGTGGCCAGGTCGGGGACGGCACCGCGCTCTGGGCGACTCCGGTGGTCGCGGTCAACGCCCCCGCGGTGATGGCCAGCGCCGCGATGCTCGTCACCCGCCGGGGGAGGGGGATCGGCAGCGGGGACTGGCGGGTGTCGACCCGCCGCCGCGCCGACCCCGACGGAGGGCCGTGACCTTCTTCATCCGGGCGGCCAGGCGTGGGGGCGGTGGTCGGCAGAGCGGTGGTCGGCAGAGCGGTGGTCGTCGGCACGGTGGCGTCGGCGGTGGGACCGGGCCGGACCTTGCGCGTCGTCGGATACCGGCTGGAACGGTGCGTAGGACGCATGGGCAACCCTCGATGCTCGGGAGGCGATGCTGGGGAGGCTCGCCAGGCAGTTGGCTACGCCGGCAGCGGCGCACCAACAGGTGCTCCATACGCTAAGCATCGAAGAGATTACTTACAGCTATCAGCGTGAGTGGCGTCCAAGTAGGTTGCTACGGCTAGTTGTTCCCGCCGGCAATCTCCGCATGTTTCGATGGAACGGAGTGAGGGTCGGGCGTACTGGCGTGCCATGGGGCGGATCTGGCGACCAGGACGGGGGGGTCGTTTCCGACCGGCGTAGCGC
>NZ_CDWWEW010000384.1:0-4833 GCF_977966315.1 Frankia sp. CeRuru1 | reverse complement strand
GGCCCCACTCCCCATTCCGGCGACGCTCCAGGATCCGACCGGTCCAACCCGGCCTGACCGCCGACGAACGACCCGCGGCCTCCGATGGCGGCGCCAGAACTGACCCGGCACGCCAGCGACGTGACCCGGGCCACCGTGCCCACCGGCCAGGGGCTGAAGGCCCTGGCGACGAGCGACGCCACCGCACGGGCGGCGATACCCTCCGACCGTGCGCACGCCTCACCTCCTCCGCCGTCTCCCGTTCCGGCGGCTCGCCGTGGCTCCCGCCGCCGCGGTCGTCGTCGGCCTCGGCCTGAGCGGCTGCGAGCGGCCGACTCCCCTGGTGACCATGGAGTCCGGGGGACACTTCGTGCAGACGAACGCCGCGCAGTACGAGTGGGACGGGACGGTGATCCAGAAATCGGTATCACCGCCGCACATCACGATCAGGCCCGGAAACGCCATCAACATCGACGTGCCGACGTCGGTCGCCGACCGCGGCTACTTCCTCGTCCTGGGCAGGGAGCGGGTGACCGACAAGATCAACGAGACGCACTACCGGTACGTTCCCGCCAAGAACACGCCTGCCCTGCTCGTGGTGTTCGCGCTTCCCGAGGCAGGCAGCTCCAGCGACCAGGCGTCGGGAAGCTGGCCGTTCCTGGTCACCTTCAAGCCCTGACCCACCGCCGGCTGCTCCGCCGCCGGACCGGAACCAACGACCCACGCACACCAGCCCCCGAACGGGGATACACCGTGCGCGCAGCGTGCCATACCTCCCCACTGGGACCACGCAGCGTCGTCCGCAATGCTAAGATCCGGCAACAAGTCCGATTTGCACCCCATCGAAAACCCCGTACTGTTACCCAGCTGTCCGGTGCGGTGGTGTTCGGGCGGATCGACCGACAGTATGCGACGACAGACGAGGACGTCCCCAGATCATGATCCGGACCTGATCGTGAGCCGCACCCTGATCGTGACCGCAGTGACCGCCGAAGCGGACGCGGTGTGTGCCGGCCTGATGGGCAGCTGGTCGCGCGGCCGGACCAGAACCCCCATCGGACCGGGCAGCCTGGTGTCCCCCGAATGGGACCGCCAGCTTCTCACCACCTCCACCCTGGGCCCCTACGTGGGCCGGCGACGCGGACCGGTGACGGTGCTCGCGGCAGGCACCGGCGGCCCGGCCGCGGCGGCGGGCACCGCGGTGGCAATGTCGGTGGCGAGCGCGGCGGGGCAGCCGTTCAGCCTGGTGGTGGCGATGGGGATCGGCGGTGGGTTCCGCGGCTGGGCGGAGATCGGGGACATCGTCCTCGCCGATCGCATCTTCGCCGCCGACCTCGGCGCGGAGTCCGGCCTTGACGAGGAACCGCCCGCTCCGCTGATCGGCCGCATCAGCGAGATGGACCGCAATCTCGGGTTCCACAGCAACGGCGCGCCGGCACCCCGCGGCGGCCCCGCCCACTTGCCGAACCCCGCGGGGTCGTTCCTGAGCCTGGAGGATCTCGGGCTCGGTTCGTCCACGGTGGTCCCGGATCCGGACCTCATCCACCGCCTGGGCACGGTGCTCGACGCCACCGGGCGGCGGATCGTTACGGGTAGCGTGATCAGCGTGTCGACGGTGACGGGCACCGAACGTCGGGCCACGGCGCTGACCGAGCGGCTGGACCCGGTGGCGGAGTCGATGGAGGGGTACGCCGTCGGGGTGGCCGCCCGGGCCTTCGGCGTCCCGGTGGTGGAGATCCGTACCATCAGCAACACGGTCGGGCGCCGGGACCGGTCCGACTGGAACCTGCCGGTCGCGCTGGCCAGCCTCCGCACGGCCGCCGCGGCACTCGTCGCCCACCCGGACGGTCTGGTGATGGCCGCACCGGTGGCCACCACGAGCGACACCTCCACCACGATCCCGGCCGGACACCCGGGTGCCCGCGGCCACCACGGGAACAACAGCCACCACGGGACGGGAGAGCACTGAGATGGGTGCTGGCCGGGCGACCACCTCGAACCTTCCAGGTCCGCTCTCGCTCGCCATCTCGCCCTGCCCCAACGACACATTCGCCTTCCATGCCCTCGCGCACGGACTCGTCCCGGGCGCACCCGAGGTGTCGGTGGCCTTTGCCGACATCGACGTCCTCAACGCCCGGGCCGCCGACGGGCGGGACGACCTCGTCAAGGTGTCCTACGCCGCCCTGCCGTGGCTGCTCACCGGGTACCAACTGCTGACGGCGGGCGGGGCCCTGGGCCGCGGCTGCGGCCCACTCGTCCTCACCGCCGGGCGGTCGGGCCTGCGCGGTGCCCGGGTCGCCATCCCCGGCACCCGCACCACGGCCTACCTGCTGTTCCGGCTGTGGGCGGCCGACGAGGGCGTGACGAGCGCCGACGTGCTTCCCTTCGAGAAGATCATGCCCGCCGTCCGCGACGGCGCGTACGACGCGGGGCTCGTCATCCACGAGTCCCGCTTCACCTACCCGTCCTATGGGCTGACGGCGCTCGTCGACCTCGGCGACTGGTGGGAGGGCCAGACCTCGCTGCCCCTTCCGCTCGGCGCGATCCTCGCCCGCCGGGGGCTGGACGGCCCGGCGCTGTCCGCCGCGGTGCGGGCGAGCGTCGCCGCGGCCTTCGCCGATCCCGCCGCCAGCGCCGACTACGTCCTCGCCCATGCCCAGGAGATGGCGCCCGACGTCGTCGACGCCCACATCAAGCTGTACGTCAACGAGTTCAGCCTCAACCTCGGCGACGAGGGGTTCGCCGCCGTCGAGGCCCTGCTCTCCCGCGCCGCCGACGCCGACCTCGTCCCCGCGCTTCCGCGGCCGCTGCGCTGAATCGCGAGCCCCCTCGGAGGGTCCTGATGGCAGGATGGAGACGTGAGTACCGATCAGATACCGGCTGTCGGCGTCGCGGAGCTACCGGTCGAGCTTTCCGCGGACGGTGCCCCGCTGATGGTGGACGTGCGGGAGCCCGACGAGTGGTCCGCCGGTCACATCGCCGGCGCGCTGCACATCCCGATGAGTGAACTGGCCGCCCGGCTCGACGAGGTTCCCCGGGAACGCGAGGTCGTCGTGGTGTGCCGCTCGGGCGGCAGGTCCGCCGCCGTCACCAACTACCTCAAGCAGGGTGGCTGGCAGGTCCGCAACCTGACCGACGGGATGCTCTCCTGGCAGGCGCACAGCCGCCCGATGGTGAGCGAGAGCGGCGCCGCGCCCACCGTCCTCTGAGGACCGCCGGCCGGCTCCGCCGGGTCCGGGCCGACTCCGCCGGCTACTCCGCATTTCTCGGATGACCCGGCGCCGCGGGCTTCCGGTCAGCCGCTCGGGGTCAGCCCCAGTGCCGGCTGGTTCGGGCACTTCTGGAGAACCGCGCGCATCGCGTCCGCCTCCGCCTGGACGACCCACAGGCGGTAACGGGCCTTCAATCCCACTTGGCGCGCGATGTAGGGGCACTGCTCCCCCGGGCTCGGCGGCAACCATTCGGCGGCGTCGTGATCGCTCTTGCGCTGATTCGTGGGACCGTCGACGGCCAGCAGGTTCTCCGGATCGTTGGCGAACTGGAGCCGTTCCCGGGCGGTCCAGTTGAGCGCGCCGGTCCGCCACGCATCCGCCAGGGGGACGACGTGGTCGATCTGCACGCTGGCGGAGTTCCGTCCACGGTCGAAACGGATGATTCTGGTGGTGTACGGATCCCGGAGCTCACCGGTCAGCACCGTGCAACCGTCCGATCTGCGGATGGTGGTGCTGCGCAGATCTCGCCGCAGAATGTCGTTACGGGTGTCACACCCGTTGTCGTCGATGTCCGACCAGGCGGGCCCGAACTCGTCCCGGCGGTACCTGGGAGAGTTGTCCTCCTCTTTGATCGGAAGGGTGCCGAGCAGCTTCAGCGCCGAGCCGCTGGCGGTCGGGGCACCAACCTGGTTGGACGTTCCGGTCTGGTCGGAAAGGTCACTGCAACCGGTCAGGCCGCCGATGAGGGCGAGGACGGCGAGGGCCGCGGCTCCGCCGGGTCGACCGGGTCCGCGACGATCTGGACCGACACCGCTTCTTCGCACCGGACTCCCCACCTCGACGGTTCGGAACCCGTGGGGGGTGCTCGCCCCGCTTCGGGTCCGTTCGGATCGAGGGTGACATTAACTGGAGATCGGCCCGCCGGGCTGGTCGGCCACCGTCAGGGGACGGGAACGCGGACTCCTCCGCTCACCGGATTGTCGTGCAGCTCCAACTCCTGGGCTGTGGCCTCCCGCGGGATGTCGAAGACCATGGTGCCCGCCCTGAGGTCACCCGGGTTGATCGAATCCCACAGATCCTCGTTACTCAGTTGGAGGCGGGCGAGGAAATCGGCGCTGTGCCGGCCTCCGCCGTCGTCCCACAGAAACTGGGATGAGGTCACCAGCGTGCGGGTGGAGTCGCCGAGGTTGCGCACGGTCACGTGGGCCAGGCAGAACTGGCCGTCCGTGTGCCGAGCGAGCAGTCCGTCACCGAGTTTGGTCTGCCCGCACCGGAAGGAATCCACGATGAACTCGAGCTGGCCATCCGTGACGGGGCGGTTCAGGCCGCTGGCCGAACCCGATGCCGTGCTCGGACCGGTGGAGCGCGACGGGGCGGTTGTGGCCGCCAGCTGTTCCGCGGAACCATTCTGGCCGCTCTTTCCGGTCTTTCCGGGCAGGCTGACCACGACTGCGATGACGATCAGCGCGCTCAGGACGATGGCGGCGATCCAGACGAGTCGCCTGCGATCGAGCCCGCGGGCCGGCGGCGGCTGGGCGAAGGGTGGGTACGGTGCGCCGGGCTCGCCCGGTACCGGCCCGTGCTGATCGGGAGCCTGGCCGGACCACGGCCCCGGCGGTGCGCCGGCGACCTGCCCGCCCAT
>NZ_CDWWEW010000383.1:0-4834 GCF_977966315.1 Frankia sp. CeRuru1 | reverse complement strand
AACACGTTTACTGCGAATGGCCGCTGGCGGCGGGCAGCGCCGATGCCGGCCGTTTCCTCACAAACGCCACGGCGGCCGGTGTCCGGCACGCCGTCGGGTTGCAGACTCGGCACCATCCAGCGATCCGGCACCTTCGCGATCTCATCGCGGAGGGCTGGGCCGGCGACATTCTGTCGGCCTCCCTCACGTACTCGCTGTCCACCCCGCCGACCTGGCCGAAAAGCCACGCACCGATGATCGGAACACCCAACCTCAGCCGCCTTGTCGTCGTCGGCGGCCACGCGCTGGACCTGTTCCCTCAGGTCGTCGGTGGTTTCGCGGAGCTTTCCGCCACTCTCGCGGCCCGGCTGCCCGTCGCGGTCATCGCCGAGACCGGTGAGCGTCTTCCCCTCTCGACACCGGACCAGATCGTGGTCACCGGCAGCCTGACCTCGGGCGCCGCGGCCTCGGTGCACATCACCACCGGAAGCCCGGCGGGCTCGGGGTACCGCTTCGAGGTTCACGGCACCGCCGGGCGGCTGCTCATGGTGGCTGCGGACGACTCGCTCGTCGGGCCTGATCTCACCCTCTATGGGAGCCAGTCACAGGCCCGGCTGCGGCCGATCCCGCTCCCGTCGAGGTACCTGCACGCCCCGCCGGACGAACCGGTGGCGGTCCGCAACGTACGCCAGGTCTACGGCGACCTCGCCGAGGCCATTCGCTCCGGCGGCCCGGTCGAGCCCGACTTCGCGAGCGGGCTGCGGGTCCATCAGTTGCTGGACACGATCGAACTCGCCGCGACCTCGGGGCGACGCCAAGTCGTGGGTTGATCCCTTCCAGCTTGACGGGCCGCCGGCGCCCGACCCGGGAGCGACACGCCCGCGGATCCAGCGATCCAGAACGCACGGCGATGCGGCCGTGTTCACCGCTCACTATCGTTGAAGTAACCAGCTCGCACGCTGTTAGCATCCGCCGTGGGCCGGAGTCGCCGCTTTATACCGTCGATTCATACCGTCAGCGGAGGTTTACTCATGAGCGATATTGTTGTTTTCGGTGCGGGCGGGCGCGCCGGCCGACGTGTGGTGGCAGAGGCCGTGAGTCGCGGTGAGAATGTCACCGCCGTCGTCCGGGATCCAGTTCGGCACGCGGATCTGGCCAGCGAGAACGTGCGGATCGTCGTCGGGGACGTGACCGATCCGAAAAGCGTCGCGGCAGTGGCCGAAGGGCACCGGGCAGCGGTAGCCACGCTCTATCGGAGCGACGTTCCGGCCGATGAGTACTACAGTGCGATCGCCCGCGCGCTCATCGAAGACCTGGGGCAGGCTGGAGTGCCCCGGCTGGTTGTGCTCGGTATCGGAACCCTGCTGGAAAGTTCACCCGGAGTTCGGTTCATGGATCAGCCCGAGTTCCCACCGGACTATCTCCCGTTCAACGACGGGCGGGCGCTGGAGCTGAACATTCTGCGCGAGTCCGGTGGCGACCTCGACTGGGTGGTCGTCGTAGCACCCCCTAGCCCGCTCGACAACGAGACTCCGAGGACCGGCCGCTACCAGTTCACCGGAACGCGGCTGCTGCCCTACGACAATGGTGACGGTCCGCGCTTCGATTTCCCGTACAACGCGAAGGGCCCGTTGTTCACCTTCACCGATCTCGCGGTGGCCCTGGTCGACGAGGCGCTGGCCCCCCGCCACCACCGGGAGCTCGTCGGAGTGTCGCACTGAGCGGACGCCGCGCGCGCCCTGGCGGAGTCTGGTTCCCACACCCGCGGTGTCGTGAGGACGTCCGGCGTGACGCGACCCCGCGTCGCGACGCGGGGTCGCGTCACGCCTTCTGAACTCCAAGGAAAGCGAGCATGACGGATACTCAAGAGGCCGTTGCGCCCACGGCTGTCACCGAAATGCCGCGGGCGGGCCGGATGCTCGCGCTCGCCCTGATCTCGGCGGCCCAACTAATGATCACGCTGGACTCGACGATCGTGTCGGTCGCGATGCCGTCGGCGCAGCAGTCGGTCGATCTGAGCAACGCTGGGCGGCAGTGGGTCCTCACCGCCTACACCCTGGCTTTCGGAAGCCTGCTCCTGCTGGGCGGTCGGATCGGGGATCTCATCGGCCGCAAGCGGGCGATGCTGATCGGCGTGCTCGGCTTCGCGCTCTCGTCCGCGCTGGGCGGAGCGGCGGCGAACGCCGAGATGCTCATCCTCGCCCGTGCCCTGCAGGGCACCTTCGCGGCCCTGATCGCCCCCTCCACGCTGTCGTTGGTGGCGGTCACCTTCCAGGACACGCGTGAGCGGACGAAGGCGCTGAGTATCTACACGGCGACCATGATGACCGGGGCCGCGCTCGGGCTGGTCCTCGGGGGAATTCTCACGACCTATCTGGGGTGGCGGTGGTGCCTCTACGTCAACGTGCCGGTCGCCATAGCCGTGCTGCTCGGCGGCATGCGCGTGGTGCCGGCGACCCCGCCCCAACCAGGCGAGCGGCTCGACGTACCGGGGGCGGTCACCGCCGTGGCGGGAATGGTCGCGCTCGTCTACGGTCTCGGGGAGGCCGGCAGCCGCGGCTGGAGCTCGCCGACCATCATCGGGTCCCTCGCCGCCGGCGTCGTTCTCCTGGGAGCGTTCCTCGTCATTCAGACGAGATCGCGTACGCCGCTGCTGCCCCTGCGCGTCCTGACGAAGCCCAGCAGCGGGTTCTCTTTCCTCGCCTTCATGATCTCTGCCTTCTGCACCTACGGAATGCTCCTGGGCATGACCTACCAGTTCCAGGTCGTCATGCACTATTCGCCGCTCCGGGCCGGGCTCGCCTTCATCAGTTACGTCGGGACGGCGGTCCTCTACACCACCCAGGTCTCACGCCGGCTGGTCACCCGGGTGCGACCCGGGCTCGCGATCTGCGGCGGGCTGACCATCTTCGCGATCGCCCTGCTTTGGCTGGCCCAGCTCAGCCCCGACTCGTCCTATGTGGATCTGCTGCCCTCCCTGGTGCTCTTCGGTGTCGGCGTCGGCACCGTCACTGTCCCGGCCATCTCGGCGGTGGTGGCCGTGAACGAGACCCGGGACCAGAGCATCGTGTCCGCCGTCGTCAACACCGCGCAGCAGGCGGGCGCCTCCATCGGCGCCGCGCTCCTCAACACCATCTCTATCGGCGTCGCGTCGTCCTACCTGACGAGCCACAGCGGTGTGCGTTCCGGGCTGCATGCCGCGGTCCACGGCTTCGCCGCGTCGTCGGTGGTGAGCGCCGCCGTGGCGGGAGTGGGCGCTGTCATCGCCGCGGTGGCCATCCGGGTCGATCTGCGACCAAAGGAGGAAGTCGCCGAGACACCCGCCTGATCCGGGCTCGGCCGGGAACAGTTCGGACCGCACTACCAGGAACATCGGACCGCACCATCAGGAAGCCGCCGGCAACGGAGCAGTGCGTGAGCGGCGGTCGCCCCGTTCCGGTGGCGACCGCCGCTCACGCGCCTGGTTCAGCCGACAGCGACCAGCTCGCGATGGTAGCGGGGGCTCTCGACCTCATCGACCAGGGCGACCGCCAGATCCGCGTAGGAGAAAGCCGGCGTGCCCTCTTCGGCGGGAAGTACCTGGATGCCGCCGATGCGGTACTTGCCGGTACGCTCCGCCCCGGCGTCGAGGACGGCCGGTGGCGGGGTGAGAATCACCCAGTCGAACCGGCTGTCACTCTCCTGGAAGATCCCAAGCTCGACGGCGTGGCCGACCGAGAAGTTCCGGCCGGCCTCCGGGAAGCCGGGCGTGTCGTGCACAGCGACGCCCGGCGACACCTCCAGGGTGCTGCCGACGCCGACCGCCACCAGCCTGGCCACTCCGACCTTGGCCAGGCCCGCCACCAGGGCGCGCGCGGCGTCGCCGTAGAACTCGTCGGCCGGAACATCGGCCCGGAACACCGTGGAGATCACGGCATCGTGCCCGGCGGACACCGAGGCGACGCTGTCGCTGTCGGTCACATCACCCTGGACGACCTTCGTCGCGATCGTGGCGAGATCTTCATACTTCTTCGGGTCACGCACGACCGCGGTAACCGAATGACCGCGTGAAACGGCTTCGGCGACGACCCGTCGCCCTGCATTTCCCCCGGCTCCGAAAACGACAATACTGCTCATCGCGCACCTTTCACTTCCAGGAAGTGGCGTATGCTCTCCAGCCGCGCCGAAGGCTAGCAGTCGATGCCTCAGTTACTGCAAAGATAGCGCGGTACTCTTGAACCATGTGCGATGTCGTCGAGCCCCTCGATCCGGGCATGTTCTCGGACTGTAGCCCGGTCACGTTGCCGATGCGGATGAGCAACAAGTGGGCACCAAAGATCCTCATGTGCCTGAAGGACGGCCGTCGGCGGTTCACCGAGCTGCAGAGCGTGCTGGTGAGTGTGACCCCGAAGGTGCTCGCCGAGTCGTTGCGATCCATGGAACGGGACGGGATGGTTCTGCGGACGGCCTATCCCGGGGTGCCACCTCGCGTCGAGTACGAGCTGACCGAACTGGGTCGCACCCTGCTGGAGCCCCTGCGCGCCTGGTGCGGCTGGACGGAGGCGCACCTGCCGGAGCTCGTGGAGGCACGGGAGGAATACGAGCGGCGTCACCGCTGAGCGCGACGAGGGCGAGGGCGAGGAGGTCCGAGGGCGCGTCCGGCGGGTTAGAGCGTGTCTCACGTCGAGCGTGGGAGCTTCTTCCAGCAGGTGATCGCGGCAGCCAGGCAGAGGAACCCGAGGAAGTTGTAGCCGGGCGGGGTCAAACGGTTGTAGCGACGCCTCGATAGGATGATCGTGTTGGCGTCGAGGGACTGGATGGTGGATGGGCCGGCGGGAGCAGTTGACCATCGAGGAGCGGGAGCTGATTTCCCTGG
>NZ_CDWWEW010000382.1:0-4836 GCF_977966315.1 Frankia sp. CeRuru1 | reverse complement strand
GTGCGCGGTGCCCGGCGGGAACGGCTGCTGGCCGCCGCCCGCGCCGGGGCGGACCTCGCCGAAGCAGGCGCCGTCCCGGAGGCGTTCGACGCCCGCGGTCTGCCGGTCGTCCATCTGGCCCGGGTGGTGGCGTACGACGTGCCCGACCGGACGGGTGGCGGCACCGGCGAACTGATCGTCCTGCTGACCACGATCCGCGACCCGGCGGACGCCCGGGCCGACGAGCTGGCCGCCGGCTATCACCAGCGATGGGAGGAAGAAACTGGAAACGACCAGCTCAAGACCCATCTGCGTGGTCCTGGACGGGTCCTGCGCTCGAAGCTACCGGACCTGGCCTACCAGGAGATCTGGTCGTATCTGATCGTCCACCATGCGATCAGCGCGCTGACCGCGAAGGCCTCCGCCGCAGCCGACCTGGACCCCGACCGGGTCTCGTTCACCAGAACCCTGCGCCTGATCCGCCGTACCGCCACCGGGACGGCGGACATTCCCCCCTCGGGACTGGGCTGACCAGCTCCCGGACCTGCTCACCTCGATCGCCACACTGCTGATCCCGCCGCGGCGGGAACGCACCAGCCCCCGCGCGGTCAAACGCGCCCGGCACAGCAGCTACCGGGTCAAAAAGACCGGCGAGGCCGCCAGCACCCGCCACGACAGCCCGCCCACCATCCGGTTCCACGCACTCAACCCCCGCGCCGCATGATCAATTTAGGCTACGTGGCATTGCGCGCAAGCGCACCACAACAGACGCGCTGGTAGGCCGCCTCACGGTCCGATCCTCTTGCTCCGGAGAACAGCCGGTGAGCGATGCAAACAAGAAGCACCACGTAGACCACGATGCTTGCGTATAGTTGGCTCCAGAAGGAGCATCGGCGCAGCCCCGAAAGGTTGGATGGTATCCCCATGGAGATGGGGGAAGGTGAGCTCTTCGGTACCCTCGTCGCATTGGTAGAGCGGCGGCGCGAGGACATTGTCGCAGCCTTCTTAACCCGTCTGCGCCACGACCGAAGCCCGCTGTTCAAGGACACCACGATCCGGGAACAGGTCGCCGCGCACGCCGAGCAGATTATCGACGATGTCCTGGCGAGACTCTCCCCTGGCCCGAAGCCCCCGCATCCGGGCGGCGACGCACTGGCGGCGGCGATCGGTGCCGCCCGTGCCGAACGCGGAATCCACCCGGCGGTGTCGCTGCGCGCCGCGAGCTCCCTCTTTCATTCTTTCCTGACCGTTCTCACCGAAGAACTGGCGTCCCGCGAGAACGGCCTGGAAGAACTGTCCCGGGCCGTTCTCGCCGTCGATCTCAGCCTCCAGCGCAGAATCCGGGAGAGCGCGGCGAGTTATGCCGTCTCGCTGCTCCAGCACATTCATCGGGCGCATGTCGACGAGCGCCGCCGGATAGCCCGGGAGGTGCACGACCGCGTCGGGCACTCGATAAGCGCCGCGTACCGCTACCTCGAGCTGTTCGACCTCTTCCAGGACAGCGATCCCGGCCGGGCCGCCGGCACGGTCGACCGGGCCGTCGACGCGTTGCGGGAGGGGCTGGAGAGTATCCGGGCGATGCTCGGTGAGCTGCGCCACGACGCCCCGTTGGAAAGCCTGCGGGCCGCGATCAGCGGCTATCTGGACACGATGGCCCCCGCTCCCCCGCGCACGCGGCTACAGGTCATCGGGGACGAGCGGTGGGTGCCGCCGGTGCTGCGGGACGAGGTGTTTCTGATCGTCCGGGAGGCGCTGCGCAACGCCTTCGCCCACGCGAAGGCCACCGACATCCAGGTCCGCCTCGAGATCTCCCAGCACTGGCTACGCGCCGTGGTGCGCGACGACGGGGTCGGGGTCGACCTCGACCTGCTCACCGGCCAGGCCACCGGGCTGACCGCCATGAAGGAGCGGGCCACCCTGCTCGGCGGCCACCTGATCCTGCGCAGCGAGCCCGAGGGCGGCACGGCTATGGAGCTGATCATGCCGCTGCCGGGTCTCGCGCTGTCCGGGCCGGCGCTGTCCGGGCCGGCGCCGGGCGGTGACTCGAGCACGCCCGGCGCGCACGACGACCATCTGGGCCCGCTGTGATGGGCGGCGTGACCGGGTGCACGACCGGCGGCGCGCCGACCCGCGTGTTCATCGTCGACGACCACGCGCTGGTGCGGGACGGGCTGCGCCAGATCCTGGGCACCACGTTCGACCTGCGCGTGGTAGGCGAGGCCGGTGACCAGGAATCCGCGCTGCGGCTCATCGCCCGCGAGCGCCCGGACGTGGTGCTGCTCGACGTTGAGATCCCCGGGGGCGACGTCCGGGAGACCGTGTCGCTGATCCGGCGCGGCTCCCCGACCACGCACGTCGTCATCCTGAGCGTCTTCGACAACGCCGAGCTGGTCCGCAGCCTGATCGAGCTGGGCATCCGGGGCTACCTGCTGAAGAGCGTCGGCGGCCGCGAGCTCATCGCCGCGGTGCGCGACGCCCGAGGAGACCACGACCGCGTGTTCCTTTCCGTGTCCCGAGAGAGCCTGCTCGGCCCGACGTTCAGGCGGTCGCTGCTCTCGGAGCGCGAGCTCGAAGTGCTCCGGCTGACCGCCGAGGCGATGAGCAACGCGCAGATCGGCGCCCGGCTGTTCCTCGCTGAGGCCACCGTCAAGAAGCACCTGCGCAGCGTCTTCACCAAGTTGGGGGCGGTCTCGCGGATCGAGGCGGTGAACAAGGCGGTCGCCGCCGGCATCCTGCCCGCGCCGGACTGACACGCGCCCCCAGCCGGCACCCGCATCCGGGTGAAACGCGCATCCCGGACGGCATCCGCGCGGCGGATCCAGGGCCGGGTTGATCGAGGTTCCATCCCGGCTCCAGCCGGATCGGCGACGGTGGCAGCGTCCCGCCGGCCATCCCGGAAGGAGCGGCGAGCGCCGTGACCGGTCCCCACGTGCACCAGACCCAGCACCAGACAACGATCGCCGCTCCGGCCGCCGCCGTGTTCGCCCGGCTGGCGGACGTCACCGGTTGGCCCCTCACGTTTGGCCCGACCATCCACGCCGAGCAGCTCGAGCGGGTTGGCGCCAAGGAGCGCATCCAGATCTGGGCGACCACCAACGAGGCGGTGCGGACCTGGACCTCGCGCCGCGTCCTGGACCCGGCCGCCGGACGGATCACCTTCCGCCAGGAGACCCCCACCGCACCGGTGGCGGCGATGAGCGGTGAGTGGATCGTCATCACGACCGCCCCGGCCGAGACGCTGGTCGTCCTGCGCCACGGCTTCGCCGCCGTCGACGACCTGCCCGGCAACGTCGACTGGATCCGCCGGGCCGTCGACATCAACAGCGACGCCGAACTCGCCGCGCTGCGTGCCAACCTGGAGCTGGAGCGCGCCCACGAGGGCCTGACCTTCACCTTCACCGACACCGTCCAGATCGCCGCCCCCCCGCGCCCGGTCTACGATTTCCTGCACGACGTCGCGAGCTGGCCCCGGCTGCTACCCCACGTCGCCCGCCTCGACCTGCGCGAGGGCGTCCCGAACGTGCAGTGGATGACTATGGACAGCCGCACCGCCGAGGGGACGGTGCACACCACCGAGTCGGTCCGGATCTGCTTCCCCCCGCTGCGGATCGTCTACAAGCAGCTCGTCCCGCCGGCGCTGCTGCTCGGGCACACCGGCGAGTGGACAGTGCACAGCACCTTGGCCGGCGCCGTGGCGGTCGCTCGGCACGCGGTGACACTGAACCCGGCGGCGATCGGGCGGCTGCTGGGCCCGGAGGTCACCGTCGACGCAGCCCGCGAACACGTCCGCACCGCCCTGAGCCGCAACAGCTCCCAAACACTCCAGCACGTCAAGATCTTCGCCGAACAGCACACCACCCCTGCAGCGAACCCGGGCGCGCGAGCCACGGGATAGCCGCCGATGTGCCCGGGTCGGGCCGGCAGTCCTTTCGGGACAACCGCCAGGGAGGCGACGGCGACAGCGTCCGTCGCAGCGGAGATGCTCCGGAAACTGGCGGTCCAGGTGACAACCGCCCCGGGGAATAACGAGATTGCCCACGCTGGTAGCGGGCGCGCACGTTGCGCGGGCCCGGTAACACTGGCTGTGGATCGTCGCCGGGGTCGCCACGGCGGGGGCGGTGGTGAGGATCTGGCATCTGCCGGACCGGATGCACCCGCCGGACACCGACGGCGAGGCGGAGGCGCGGGCGGCGTTGCAGGACGGCTACCCACGGTCGACGATCACTATGCGCTGTTGGGCCGGAAGGGCGGCACGGGCGGCGTGTGCTGGTAGGTCTCGCGAGCACGAAGAGGTGCGTCGTTGATGAGTTCAGTATTGGTGAAGAGGGCAGCGACGCCCATCTCGGACTCTCGACGATCGCGCCGACGGGCTCGCGCATCCTCGCGCATCTGCGGGAATTGTGCGGCTGCCTTACGGTAGACCGAATTCATGATCTTGTTGCCAACCTGATGATCGGCAGTAAAGATCATGTTGTAGAGAGGTACACCACCAACGTTGGTGAGCCGTAGCGTGTGAGTGAAGGCGTAGCCCTGGATCTTTTCCAGCCGCCAGCGCATCAAGTTTGTGAGTTCGTCACGGGTCTCCTCGGGGTCGAGCTGACCCAGGCGGCGCCCTTCGAGGATGGGGATCCACTGTCCGCGCCCAGCGCCAGCAGCGAATGCAGCCAGCCAGCCGAGACCGCCACGCCGCTCAGCTCGACAATCGCCTCCCGGGCCCGCTCGACCGGCAGATGCTGGCGGACCAGGAAATACAGCGCGAGCGCGCGCAGCTCCGGCCCGTAGGACACCGGCGCCGCGGACACCCCGTCGGGCCGGGCGGCCACATGGCGACGCCCACAGCCGCACACGACCTGGTAG
>NZ_CDWWEW010000381.1:2615-4980 GCF_977966315.1 Frankia sp. CeRuru1 | reverse complement strand
CCGGAAAGGGAACTGCTCGCCGCGCGGCGTGCTCTCGACACCCGGGCGGACGAGCTTCGCCGGCGGGCGGATCGACTGCGCGGTGAGGCCGGCGCCGTCCTGGCTCAGAGGAATCATTCGCGATAGTCAGTCGACCGGGACCTGTCCGCGGTCGTGCACCGGGGCGAACCCGTGCCACCGTGCCGCGACCGGGCCACGAGCTGCTGGTTCACCTGTTCGCGCTTGGTTTTTTCAAGATAATCAACGGTGTTGACGAACCTGGATAAACCATTTTTGATCTTGAAAAACCCCAAAAGAGGCGTAGCCGGACGAATTATGGGGAGCCAGTCACGGTTTGGGGACCGCAGACCGTGCCCAGGTCCCCCAAATTCACCGGCCGACGGCTGGCCGACTGTTCGCCGGATCTTGTGTGGTAGTCGTTTCGGCGTCCTGCCTCCGCTGCCACGGCCGCACGTGACCGAGTACCGGGTCGTGGCCAGGGTCTGCCCGTGCTGCGCGGCGACCACCAACGGGGACACCCCGGCGGGGGTGACGGGCCGGGGTCGGCTACGGGCCGGGCCTGCTCGCGCAGGCGGCGTGGCTGGTGTGCGCGCAGCACCTGCCGGTCCGCAGCGGCCCGGGCCCGGAAGGCCGCTACCTTCAAGGCCGTTATCCTCTGCTGCAACCGACCGGAGCGGGAGAAACGATCTTCACCTACGAGTTCGCCACGGTGGAATGGTTGTGGGACCAAGGGTCCATCCGGGTCAACATGCCCCGGGGCAAGGAGCGGATGTTCCCCGGCAGCTACGACGAGCTGGTCACGGTACTGTCCGACCTCGGCGGCCAGGGCTGGGACGTGGCCACGTGCGCGGCCACCGGGAACTGGCTGTTCTGGACGCTGCGGCGGCAACGCTGATGTCGGGCTGAACGGGACGGGGAGGTGACGTGGCGAACCTGCGCGGCTCGCCAGCCGCGCCTGCGGCGGGTCAGCAGAAGGCGACCATCTCGCGTAGCCACTCGCTCAGCTTGGCGATTTCGGTGGCCGACGCGGTGCCCAGCGGTGTGGACCGGGTGAACCGTTGGGTGGATACCGCCGTGATCTCCTCGGTGCGTGCCCAGCTCGGCCGGTCCAGGCCGGACTCGGGCGAGTCGATGCGCACGTGATGGTCCAGGCCCCGGTCCCGCGCGGTCAGGGGCACCACGAGGGCCATGTCGATCGGGAACCGGCAGTGCGTTGCCGAGCCGACCACCACGGCCGGGCGTGGGCCGCCCTGCTCGTGCCCGATTGGCTGACCGAAGTCCACCAGCCACACCTGCCAGGGCGCGAGCCTCAGCGCCCGGCTCACCGGTGGTACTCCGGGTACTCCTCACGTGCATCCGGCAGGCCGTCGCCGGCCGCGTCGTCGGTCAGCCGCGCCTCGGCCTGGTAGCTGGCCCACTCCTCGGGGTTGGCGCGCAGTTCCTCGTACCGCCGCATGATGCGGTTGATCTTATGTTCCTTGACCAGGCGCCGGACCGCCTCGCCCAGCGGCACGCCCTGGAAGTCCCGCTCGGCGATCTCCGCCAGTTCGTCGCGTAGCCCGCTGTCCAGCTGCATAGATGTCGTAGCCATAGACTCCAGTGTGGCACCTGCTATAGGTCAAGCTATGGCAGTAGGTCGAGTTACGACAGTAGGTCGACCTACGACAGCGCGGCTTGTCCTCGAGTGCGGTGCTGTGGGACGACCACATCGCCCATGTCGCCCATGCTCGGCGCGATGGTGCCTACGGGGCGCGATGCCCGGCCGCAGGTCCCCAGCCGCACCGGCCTGATCGGGCACGGTTCAGATCGCCGTTCCCCGCGCCAGACATACGCTCGGACGAACGTTGACGTTGTCAAGCGTTGCCCGCGCCCGACCGGCCGATGCGCACCCGGCCGGCATCCCGGGTGACGTACACCTGCTCTGACCAGCCACGTCCCCTGACCAGCCACGTGCCCTGACCACTCACGTGCCCTGACCATCGGACCGGCTTCGGACGGAACGACGTATCGAGCTCCTGCCCCGGGGAGGGCCGGGGCCGCCGGCCGGACCACGCGGCACAGGGAAACGGTGGTCCGATCGGAACACGCCACCGGATGTGGCTTTCGTATACATCATGACACGCACAGCAAACACTACCCTTACGTTAGGGTTGAATGGTGCCGGTGCGTGACGAGCGCCCGCGAGGCGGGCGGCCGAGCAGCGTCACCGGCACCGGACGTCCGCGGAAAACGGATGTCCGGCGGGAAAGGAACGTCCGGAGGAAAGGGACCACACCGCATGACCGATCAGCACCCACCGTTCGCCATGTCTCCCCGCCGGGTCCCCCACCAGCGAAGCCCCACAGCGGAGCCGATACCCGTGCTC
>NZ_CDWWEW010000381.1:0-2477 GCF_977966315.1 Frankia sp. CeRuru1 | reverse complement strand
ATGTCTCCCCGCCGGGTCCCCCACCAGCGAAGCCCCACAGCGGAGCCGATACCCGTGCTCACACCCACACCCACCCCCAGGGCCGGCACGCTGGCCGCGGCCTTCGATCCTCACCGCAACAACCTCAACGCGCTGCGCCTCATCCTGGCCGGCGCGGTGCTCGTGTCCCACTCATGGCTGTTCGTCCGGGGAGAACCGGACCCGTTGACACGTCTGCCCGGCGCCCCCGACCTCGGCACGTTTGCCGTGGACGGCTTCTTCCTCCTCAGCGGCTTCCTGATCACCCGTAGCCACCTGCGGGCACCATCCACCGCCCGTTTCCTCTGGCACCGGTTCCTGCGGGTCGTGCCTGCCTTCTGGGTCTGTCTCGCGCTGACCGCCGTCGCGATCGGTCCACTGCTGTGGCGCCTGGACCGGGGCACCACCGCCGGCTACCCCTGGACCGGCCATGACTCGGCGGTCCGCTACCTGCTCGTCAACGCGGCGCTGAAGATGAACCAGTTCAATATCGGCGACCTACGGGCCGGGCAGGCCGTGGACGGCCCCCTGCACACCCTGTTCTTCGAAGCGCTGTGCTACCTGATGGTCGGCGTTTTCGGCGCGGTGGGGATCCTGCGCCGCCGCCGCGGGCTCGTCCTCACCCTCGCCATCGGCGGGTGGCTGCTCGCCGTCGGCGGGGTGGTCCTCGGCGCCAACCGGCTCACCGACTCCCACATCCTGAAGTACACGGCCGTCTTCCTCATCGGGGCGGCGATGTTCCTCTACGCCGACCGCATCCCGCGCAGCCGGGCCCTATTCATCGCCGCCGCGGCCCTGCTCGCCGCGGGCCTGCTCATCCCCCACGCCTACCGGCCCCTCGCCCTGGCCCCGCTGGCCTACCTGCTGCTGTACGCCGGAACCGGACGGGGGCTGTCGCGGGTGGGGGCGCGTCGCGATCTGTCCTACGGCATCTACGTCTACGCCTGGCCGCTGCAACTGCTCCTGCTCGAAGCCGGGGTCGATGCGGGTATCGGTACGGGTGCCGTCGTCGTGCACATCGCGGCCTCCCTCGCCGTCACCTCCCTCGCCGCCCTCGCAAGCTGGTATGCCATCGAAGCACCCGCCCTTGCGCTGAAATCCTGGCAATCGCCGTTGCCAAGACGTTCAACGGACGCGGGTGCGGCGCACCTGTTCGTCCCGCGGAGCCGTTGACCCCCGCCAAGGCCGACGCAACGCTCTACCCCACAGATGGATCTTCTAAGATGCGAAATGTGAGGCGCGGGTCTGTGATCTGGGCCGCGACGACGGTCGGGCGAGGTGTCCGGTCCGTCCTGGTGGCCGCCGTGGCCGTCGGCCTGGCCGTCACCGCCCACACGGCCGCCTGCGCGATGACCCCGTCACTGTTGATGGCGGTCATCGGGCTGGTACTCGCCGCCCGGGTCTGCTGGGGGGTGTCCGTCCGACGGATGTCACGCAGGCGCCTCACCGGACTGGTGCTGGCCGTCCAGGCCGGTCTGCACGTGGCGTTCACCGTCACCGTCCCCGCCGGATCCCACCCTTCCGGCCTCGCGCATTCCCCCGGCCTCGCCCCCACCCTCGCGGGGGGCACCGGCCAGGTGGCCGGCCTCCAGCCCCACGCCGGCGTGGGGCTGGACCTGTTGCCCGGGGGGCCGGGCATGCTCGTGGCGCATCTGCTCGCCGCGTTCGGGCTCGCCTGCTGGCTCTCCCTCGGCGAAAACCTGCTCTGGCGGGCCGCGCAGGGCGCCGCGGCCGCCGTACGACGCGCCGCCGGGCGCCTGCGGCGCCGTGACGGCCGCATCCTGCTCATCGTTCCCGGCCCGGTCACACGCCTGCCGGCGCGGCGACGGACCCGTCGGCCGGTCCTGCTGCATTACATCGTCATCCGTCGGGGCCCGCCGGTCCATGGGATGCTCTGAGCGGTCCGACGGCCGGCCCCGGTATCCCACAGATCCACCAACCCCTTGCCCGCGTCGCGGGCCGGATCGTGTCGTCCCTCGATCCGCCGCCCGCGCCTGGCACCCGGTGGCCATCCTCGGCATCCCCATTCCATGTCCACGTGCGTCCGGTGACGTGGCAGATCGTCCGGCTCCCCACGGAACAAACGGGCCGGTGTGCCCGGCCGCCCGAACCGGTACGGCCACGGTACGGCCACCTCGACGTCTCGGGACTGATCAGTAACCCGCGGAGTCACCATGTCCGTAGTCGCCATGTCTGCACCAGGCAGGCCGGTCCCGCAGAGGCGTGCGGCCGGCGAGTTGGAACGCGAGGTCCTAGCCCTGCTCTGGGCCGCCGCCGAACCGCTGATGCCCTTCCAGGTTCAGCGCCGGCTGGGTCGGGGGCTCGCGCAGAGCACGGTCGCCACCACCCTGCTGCGGCTGGTGGCCAAGGGACTCGCCGAACGCGCGCCGCACGGCCGGGGATTCGCCTACCGTCCGCTGCAGCGCGCCGAGGACCACGCGGCGGAACAGATGATGAAC
>NZ_CDWWEW010000380.1:0-4848 GCF_977966315.1 Frankia sp. CeRuru1 | reverse complement strand
TTCGTCCTTGACCTGATTGTTCCCGGCACAGCGCAGCGGCGTCCCCCGCCCTCGCCCAGGATCATCGCCGGTCACGGCGCCCTCGGCTGCAGGCCGGCGGCGCGGGCCCGAGGGGGCGGTCGCCTCGGAGCGACCGCCGCTCAGCGCCCGTTCAGGGGCGTCGCCGAGCGCATCGCCGATCCCTCCCCGAGCGCCGCCGAGAGCCCATTCAGGTGGAGTCCCGTGCCACCCCGCAGATGCGCGACGTCGTCCGCGCCGTCTCCGGTCATCACCAGCAGGACGTACTGCTCGGTCCACGTCAGCTTCGTGCCAGCCGCCTGCTCCCGGCTGCCCCGCAGCCCGACGCTGACCAACGACACCCAGCGCACCTGGTCGTTGACGACCGCCTCGTAGGTGAAGACGAGCAGCCGCCCGGGGACCAGTTGGAGGGTGTGCGTACGGCGCTCGATCCGCTCGACCGAATCGCCGATCCGCATGGTGCTGCGCAGAAGCTCGGTGCCGCCGAGGCTCACGTCATACCGGTTGCCCGGGTCGGCCTTTCCCGGCAGGCGCACCCACCGGACACGCCGGTCCGGTTCCGCGAAAGCAGCATAGACCTCCGCCGGCGACGAGCTCAGCTCGCGGTCGAGAACGAACGTGCCGTGGAGAGGGTCACCTGCAGTCACGACTGAAAGCCTACTCCCACAGCTGCGGGCTACCGGCACCCTGACCGCAGCCTCACCATGCGGCAGTGGCAGTGACCTGCCAGGGGCAGGGGTCGGTCCGCGACCCGATTCGTAACCCCTGTCGCACCGGTATCGCCTGGTCCGGACAGGGCTCTGGCTCACTTTCGGTCTGCGCCGTGAGGCGCTGCGGTTCAAGCCCAATGGATCATTCATCACAGCAGCTCGTGGCGGTTTGAACCAGCACCTGCATGCCGACGCAGAAGTGGTGTGCCCCGTTAAATCCGGACAGCCGTTATTAAGATGATCTAAGCGGCGGACTGCTTTTTCAGATATTCGTCGTGGACCTGTCGCGGGGTGCGGTAGTCAAGTCCCGAGTGGCGGCGTGTCGTATTGTAGCGGAGTTCTATGTATCGGGCTATGTCTCGTCGGGCGTGTGCGCGGGTGGGGTAGACGGTACGGTGAACCCGTTCGTTCTTCAGGGCCGCGAAGAACGATTCCGCCATCGCGTTGTCGTAGCAGATCCCGGTCCGGCCGACGGACTGGCGGATCCCGAGCTTCTTCAAGGTAGCAGCGAACTGGGCCGATGTGTAGTTACTTCCGCGGTCCGAATGAAAAATCGCCTGGTCGGTGAGCTGATGGTTACGGGCGGCCATGGTGATGGCGGTGTCGATGAGTCCGGTCCTGTAGTTGTCGTCCATGGCCCAGCCGATGACGGCTTTCGTGTGGCAGTCGATGACGGTCGCGAGGAAAAGCCAGCCTTCCCAGGTCGGGATGTAGGTGATGTCACCGACCATCTTGGTGCCCGGGGTGTCGGCGGTGAAGTCGCGCTGCAGCAGGTCGGGGATCGCGGTGGGGTCCTGGTCCTGTTCGGTCAGGGCGTGCCGCCAGGGGCGGGGCTGGCACGGTTCCAGGTCCTGCTCGCGCATGAGGGCACGGACGAGCTCGGGGCTACAGGGACGGCCCCAGGCACACAGGTCGGCGTGCACGCGCCGGTAGCCGTAGGTGCCGTCGGAGGCGGTGAACGACCGCTGGACGAGGGTGGCGAGCTCGCCGCGGCGGGTCGCGGTCGCGGACGTGGGGCGGTCACGCCATTCGTAGAAACCGGAACGGGAGACCTGGAGCCAGGCGCACATCTGGGTGACAGAGGGCTTCGGTGTGGTGCTGTTCGTGGTGGTGCGGGCGGCGTACTCCGCATCGATGAACTCGAACATGTCGCTCACCGATGATCCTTCGCGAAGTACGCTGCGCATTTTTTTAGGAATGCGTTCTCCATGGCCAGTTCCCGGTTCTGCCGTTCGAGATCGCGTATCCGTGCGTTGTCCTCGGCGGCCGGTGATGGCGCCTCGCCGGCGTGGGCGCGCCGGTAGGCGGCGACCCAGACCCCGAGTGTTCCCTCGACGATGCCGAGTTCACGTGCGACGTCGGCGATCGGACGGGATGTCTCGATCACCATCTTCACCGCCTCGTCCTTGAACTCGGGCGAGTACTTCCTGCGCTTCTGCGTCAACTATTACCCCTTCCGTGCTGCCCCTAATTCTAGTAGGGGTCACTGTCCGGAAGGAAAGAGGCGCCTCAAAGGGCCTACCTGCATCTCGAAAACGGCACGGTCACTGTCGAGCGTTCCGACTTCTATTCCAGAATCTCCTCCAGCCCTCTTCCGGACACACCAACGCCCTGGCCGAGTCGCTATTCGGGAGCCCGAAAAATGATTTCGTCCACCGCGAGAACTATCCGACCAGCCGCGTCGCCCGTACCACGATCGCCGATCACATCGAGATCTTCTACAACCGGCAGCGACTCTACTCCACCCTCGGCTGCCGAACCCCCGGGCACGTTGAAAAACTCTACCGCGCAACCGCCGCAACCATTACGGAGGCCGCATAAGCTGGATAATGTTTCCACTACGCAGGTGTCCGGAAAACGAGGCTCACCTCAGCTATAGTCGGCGGAATCAGGCGGTCATACTGATGATTAATGTGTGGTGTCAATACGCCTGGTGATGGCCACTGGCGGGTGGGTAAAACTTTTACATGAGGTATGCGACGGGTGGCGGGTTGACGCCCGCCGAGCAGGTGGAACGGGAACAGGTCCGGATGGCCGCGGCTGTCCGGTTCGGTCAGGGTGCGACCCGGGCGGAGGTGGCCCGGGAATTCAAAGTCACCCCGAAAACGGCGGGCCGCTGGTACCAGACGTGGGAGTCAGGGGGTGCGGGCGCGCTGCGGTCGACCGGTCCGTTGTCGGCGTGCCGGCTGGAGGATCGGCAGTTGGCCCGGTTGGAGGCGATCCTGCGCCGGGGTCCGGGACCGTACGGCTGGGATGATCAGCGGTGGACGTTGGCCCGGGTCGCGCAGGTGATCGAACGGGAGTTCGGGTTCACGTACACGTTGCCCGGGGTGTGGATGCTGCTGGACCGCAACGGCTGGTCGTGTCAGCTCCCTGCGCGTCGAGCGATCGAACGCGACGACACCGCGGTCGAGACCTGGACGCACCGGGAGTGGCCGGCGGTACAAAGACCGCGGCGACCCAGGGAGCCTGGGTCTGTTTCCTGGACGAGACAGGACAGGGCCTGAGGCCGCCACGGGCACGGACCTGGGGTCGGCGGGGACAGACCCCGGTAGTGCGGGTACCCGGCCGGGGCGGCTCCGGGCGGGTGAGTGTGGTCGGGATGGTCTGCTACCGGCCCGGGTGGCGCCCGCGGTTGCTCTACCGGGCCCGGACCTGGCGTGGTGGCGGTGGACGCAAGGGCATCGGCTGGCAGGACTGTCGGGATCTGCTGGTCGCCGCGCACGCGCAGCTTCCCGGGGGCCGGCTGGTCCTGGTCTGGGACGGGGTGAACATCCACCGCCAAGCGGAGATGACCGCGTTCCTACGGGAGCACGCCGGCTGGGTGAGCACGGTGGCACTGCCGGCGTACGCGCCGGATCTGAACCCGGCCGAGGGGGTGTGGTCCCAGCTCAAGCGGACCGCGCTGGTGCACCTGGCCGCCCGCACCCTCGACGACGTCCACCGGGCGGTCAAGCACGGGTTGAAACGGCTGCAGTACCGGCCCGGGGTGCTCCTCGGGTTCCTCGCCGAAACCGGCCTAGGGCGCGTGTCGAGTTGTGATCTGTCTGCGGGATTCGCACTCGTGGCGGGGCCTGATCCGGTAGATCGTCCTGCATGACACGGATGCAACTGACGGACGAGGAGTGGGTGTTCATCGAGCCTTACCTGCCGATCGGCGGGTTCGGCCCGTACCCGGCGCGGCTGCGGGCGCAGTTCGAAGGCGTGCTCTGGCGGTTCCGGACGGGTGGGCAGTGGCGGGAGATGCCGGCGGAGTTCGGTGCCTGGCCGACGGTCCACAACCGGTTCCGGCAGTGGCGGGACGCTGGTGTCTTCGAAGCCCTGCTGGAGGGCATGGTCGCCGAGGCCGCGAAGCGGGGTGAGGTGGACCTGTCCCTGGTCAGTGTGGACTCCACCACCGCCCGGGCCCACCACGACGCTGCCGGGATGCACCTGGGCCACGACGTCATCACCGCCCTGGAGAAAGCCGCTGTCGAGGAGGAGAAAACCCGGGAAAAGGGGGCGACTCGGAGGGACAAGACGGGCAGAACGCCGGATGTGACCCCGAGCGGGAAGAGCGACGACGTATCCGGCGTCGGCACGGCCTGCGGCTGAAAGCTGCTCTGCTGGGACGGTCGAGGGGCGGGCAGACCAGCAAGGTTCACCTCGCCGCCGACCGCAAGTGCCGTCCGCTGGCGTTCGTCCTGACCGCGGGGCAGGCCGCGGACAGCCCGCAGTTCATCCCCGTGCTGGCGAAAGTACGGGTCCCCGGGCCCGTCGGCCGTCCCCGCACCCGACCCGACGCGGTCGCCGGGGACAAGGCGTACTCGTCCCGCGGCAACCGCGCCTACCTGCGGAAACGCGGCATCAAGGTGGTCATCCCGGAGAAGAAGGACCAGGCCGCCAACCGGAAGAAGAAGGGCAGTAGGGGCGGCCGGCCCGTCCGCCACGACGCTGATCTCTACAAGGAGCGGAACACCGTCGAGCGTCTGATCAACAAGCTGAAGGCTTGGCGAGGCATCGCCACCCGCTATGACAAGACCCCGGGCAGCTACCTCGCAGGTCTCCACCTCCGCGCCTCGATGATCTGGATCAAGGAGCTCACGCAAACCACCCCTTGATCACAACCAAATACGCACCC